>NZ_JAVMKF010000046.1:0-43931 GCF_031732815.1 Accumulibacter sp.
GCTTCGGCACACCGAGCTTCCCGGTGTACGGCTACAACCTCAAGATCTTCCGCGAGGACGGAACGGTTTGCGAAGCTGACGAGAAGGGCATCGTCGGCATCCTCCCGCCACTGCCGCCGGGTTGTCTGTCGACCGTCTGGGGTGACGACGCGCGCTTCGTATCGACCTACTTCTCGCTCTTCCGCGAACCCCAGGTCTATTCGTCGTTCGACTGGGGAATCAAGGACAAGGACGGCTACCACTACATCCTTGGGCGAACCGACGACGTGATCAACGTCGCCGGCCACCGTCTGGGCACGCGTGAAATCGAGGAGGCCATCCAGGGCCATGCGGCGATTGCCGAAGTCGCCGTCGTCGGTGTTGCCGATCAGTTGAAAGGCCAGATGCCGATGGCCTTCGCCGTGGTCAAGAACCCGGACAGCATCGCGACACCGGAACTCGCAGCCGCGCTCGAGAAGGCCGTCATGCGCCAGGTTGACGATACCCTTGGCGCAATCGCCCGACCGAGCCGCGTGCATTTCCTGACCGTGCTGCCGAAGACCCGCTCGGGCAAGCTGCTGCGACGCTCGATCCAGGCGCTGGCGGAAGGACGCGATCCGGGCGACCTGACGACGATCGAAGATCCGAAGGCGCTCGAGCAACTGCAACGCGCTCTCGCCGGCGGCAAAGCCTGATCGACGGCATGCCGGCCGCGGCAACGCGGCCGGCAACTGCGCGCCCCTCTTGCCTCGCCGCCAGCGCTGGCGCGTGCTCCTGGCGCACGGCGTGACCAGCCAAGCCCCAGCTTCTCGCTAAAGTTTCGCCTTCACCAGCCGATGATCCATCATCGGCCACCTTGTTCGAGCACTCTTCCTGCTTCGCCAGATCGACTGTTCGCCGCGCGGCCGCACGACCTGTCACCCATGTTTCCGGCCCAGCGAACAGGCCAGGGGAGAGCGAACAAGATGAATACCTCCAGTGCTTTATTCGTCACATCATTGACACTTGCTGCTCTCGCCGGCGCTGGCGTGTATGCGGCCGAGCCGCCGGAAGCGGCCGACATCAGTCTGGAAGACCTGCTGAAAGTCGAAGTGACCAGTGCGGCACGCAAGGCACAGCGCATCAACGATGTGGCAGCCGCCGTCTTCGTCGTCAGTCGAGAGGATATCGAACGCTCCGGGGCAACGAGCCTTCCAGAGGTCCTGCGCATGGTGCCCGGCGTCGAGGTGGCGCGCCTGGCTAACAACCGCTGGGCGGTCAGCGTCCGCGGCTTCAATAACCGTTTTGCCAACAAGCTGCTTGTTCTGATGGACGGGCGAAGCATCTATTCGCCCATTTTCTCGGGTGTTCTCTGGGAGAATGAAGACACCCTGCTGGAAGACATCGACCGTATCGAAGTCATTCGCGGACCCGGCGCAGCGATGTGGGGAGCCAACGCAGTCAACGGCGTGATCAACATCATTACCCGCCGAGCGCGCGACACGCAGGGAAACCTCCTGATCGCTGGTGTCGGCAGCGAGGAGCGCGCGCTGGCCGGCTTTCGCCATGGTGGGCAAGCCGGCGGCGGACACTACCGCGTGTGGGCAAAAGGCTTCGCGCGTGACGAAGCGGTGACACCCGCCGGCAAATCTGGCAACGACTACTGGCGATCCGCGCGCACCGGGTTTCGCGGTGATTGGAGCATGGCCGCCGGCCATCGCCTGACGCTCAGTGGTCAGGCCTATACCGGCTTCACCGGAGACCGCTTCAACAGGCCGGATGTAGCATCGCCCACGGGCATGACGGTGAGCAACCTCGAACAGACGGGGAAAGGCGCCCACCTCCTCGGACGGAACGAATGGACGCTCGCCGACGGTTCTGAAATGGCGCTGCAAGGCTACGTCGATCATACCAACATCGAACTAGCCGGCACGTTCAAGGAAGTGCGTACGACGATCGACCTCGACTTCCAACACCGCCTGCTGCTTGCGCCAAACCACGATGTGATCTGGGGCCTCGGCTATCGCCGCTCGAGCGACCGCACGACCAGCGGCTCGCTCATATCCGTGACGCCGCGCACGGGCTCGTTCACGCTGGCCAGCGCCTTCATCCACGACGACATTACGCTGATCCCCGACACCCTCCGCCTGATGCTCGGCGTCCGCCTGGAGAAAAGCAGCTTCACCAGACTCGAACCGATGCCCAACGCCCGTCTCATGTGGACACCCAGCGAAAACCAGTCGATCTGGATGTCGCTTTCACGTGCCGTGCGGACGCCATCGCGCGCCGAGCTCGACGCTCAGGTCGACCTGGGTGTTCTGCCTGGCGGTGCGCCAGGAAATCCGACGCCCTTGCCGATCCTCACCCGCAACGTCCCGGACGACCACAAGCTGAAGGTCGAAAAGGTCACTGCCTACGAACTTGGCTACCGCCAGCAGATGAGCCCCACGCTGTCCGCCGACATTGCTGCTTTTCATAATGAGTATCGCGACTTGCGCTCTGTCATGCTGGGCTCGCAGCGGTTCGTCGCGGGGCTGCCACCGTATATCGTGCAGGAGATCGTTCCCGATAACAGCGTCAGGGCCTACACCCATGGCCTTGAAGTGGCGCTCGACTGGAACCTGCTTCCCTGGTGGCGAATCCAGCCAAGCTACAGCTACCTTTCGCTGCACGCCCGGTCAACCACTGGCGACCGCTCGTCGGTGCAGACCGCCGCGCGCATCAACCAGAGTGACCCGCAGCACAAGTTATGGCTGCGTTCCGCCATGTCCTTCTCCGATCGGCATAGCTTCGACCTCTGGCTGCGGCACGTCAGCAAACTCGGTAACAACGCCATTCCGGCGTATACCAGCCTCGATGTGCGCTACGCGTGGCGACCGCGGCGCGACTTCGAGCTCTCGCTCGTCGGCCAGAACCTGCTCGACCGCAGCCATCCCGAGTTTGTCCCCGATCTCCTGCCCTCGCAGGCGTGCGAAATCGAACGCGCCCTGTACGTGAAGGCCAGGTGGCTGTTCTGAGGAAGGAATGACGTGACCCGCCATGGCCACCGACTGCTTTTTGTGCTGGCTGCCGGTCTCTTCTTCCTGGTCGGCGCCAGGGCACAGCAGACGCTTACCGAGTCGCAGGCCAAGGCGGCGTTCGTGCTCAACTTTGCACGCTATGTCGAGTGGCCGGAACGCACGTTTGCGGCGCGCGAGACGCCCTTGTCGATCTGCGTGCTCGGCCGCGACCCGGTCGGCAACGCCCTGTTGGCGCTGGAAGGTCGACAGGTACAGAACCGCGTCGTCGCCGTTCGGCGTTTGAGCAACGCGGACGAAGCGCGCACCTGCCATGTCCTCTTCCTCGCGGAATCGGAAGAAAGGCGGCTGGTGCATGCGCTGCGCGGTCTGCTCGGATTGCCCGTGCTGACCGTCGGCGATACGGACGGTTTCATCGACCATGGGGGTGCCATCGGGCTCGTTCAGGGCGAGGGTCGGCTACAGTTCGAAGTGAATCGTCACGTGCTCGAACAGGCCCAGCTCAAGGCGAGCTCAAATCTGCTCAAGCTGGCGCGCAACCTGTCCGACTTCAAAGGGAGAAACTAGCCATGCGCTTTCGCGACCTGCCGCTGAAGAGCAAGCTGATGCTGATCATCGGCCTGACGGTCGGGGCCGGCCTCCTGATCAGCACCTTGCTGGTCGTCATCTCCGAAGTCGACGACAACCGGGAAGCCGAAGTGGCAAAGCTGAGCGGCATGGCCGAGTTGCTGGCAGCCAGTACGAGCTCGGCGATTGCTTTCGACGATGCGGCCACCGCGCGCGAAGCGCTTGCCGGTCTGCGCGTGCGTCCCGAGGTCATCGCCGCTTCGATTTCTCTGCCTGGCGGCCGCGTGTTCGCACACTACCCGGCGGGCAAGCCGCCGATCATCGCCGCCCAAGCCGGGAGCAGTACACCGTCGGTGAAAGGCTCCTACTGGGACACGCTGCTCAAGGTCGACTACCCGATCCGCCAGAGTAGCGAGATCATTGGCACGCTGAGCATCGAATCGGATTTGAAACCGATGTGGAGCGACATCATGCACCGCATGCTGGTCGTTCTTTCCGGTGCGCTGATCGCTTTCGGCGCCGCGCTCATCCTCGCCGCACGCCTGCAGAAGTCGGTGTCGACACCGATCATCGGGCTGACCACGGTAATGCGCCAGATCGCCGCCGACCGCGACTACTCGCGCCGCGTGCCGGTCGAACAGCACGATGAGATCGGCGAACTGATCGAGGGTTTCAACGCGATGCTGCGCGAGGTGCAGGTGCGCAACGACGAACTGCACGAGCACCGAGCAACTCTGGAACAGCAAGTCGAACAACGTACCACCCAGTTGCGCCTGGCGAAAGAGCAGGCGGAGAGTGCAAATGTCGCCAAGTCGCGCTTCCTGGCCAACATGAGCCACGAGATTCGGACACCGATGAACGGCGTCATCGGCATGGCCGATCTGCTGCTCGACACCGATTTGTCCGAGGTGCAAAGGCGGTATACCGACACCTTGCGCGTCTCGGCAGAATCGCTGCTGCATCTGCTGAACAATGTCCTCGACCTGTCAAAGATCGAGTCCGGCCGACTCGATGTCGAGCATGTGCCGTTCAGCCCGACGCAACTCGTCGAAGAGGTCGTCCAGCCGTTCATTGAAATAGCCTCGACCAAGGGCGTCCTGCTCAGTCACCGAATCGGCAACAGCGTACCGGAAGCCGTCCTCGGCGATCCCTTCCGAGTCAAGCAGATCATCAGCAATCTGCTCAGCAACGCGGTGAAATTCACTGAACGGGGTTCGATTACGCTGACTCTCACCTGCGAATGCGCGGCTGAGCCCGGGCTGGATGCGCCAGGCAGCCGGCGACTGAATTGCGAGCTGTGTTATGCGGTCACCGACACCGGCGTCGGCATCTCGCGCGAAGCCGGTGAAAGGCTGTTTGCGCCCTTCACACAGGCGGACAACTCGACGACGCGCCGCTTCGGAGGGACCGGACTGGGACTGGTGATCATCCGCGAGCTGGCACACCGCATGGATGGCGACGTCGGTTTCGAGAGCGAAGAGGGACGCGGGTCGACCTTCTGGTTCCGCCAGCGCGTGCAACGGCACGCCGCACCGCTGCCGGTGCGCGCCCATGCGGCGCCCACTGGGCGACGCCTGAACGGTCGCGTCCTGCTCGTCGAAGACAACGAGATCAATCGCGAGATCGCCGGCGCCGTGCTGGCCACGCTCGGCTGTCAAGTTGATTTCGCGCACGACGGCGCGCAGGCGGTCGTCGCGGCGCGCTCCGCTGCCTACGACATCATTCTGATGGACTGCCAAATGCCGGTTATGGACGGTTTCGAGGCCAGCCGGCGCATCCGGGCCGAGGAAAAAGAGACCGCCCGCCCTGCGGTCCCGATCATCGCGCTGACCGCCAATGCCTTGGCAGGCGATCGCGAACAGTGTCTTGCCGCCGGAATGACCGATTACCTGGCGAAGCCGATAAACCGCGCGCAACTGACCGCCGCGCTGGAACGTAACCTGGCCGAACGCAGCGAGGAGGCAGCCGTGGAAAGCAAGGAGGCCTCGCCGCGTGGTTCGGCGACGGCCACCGCACACGGCGAGCGGCGCTCCTTGCTGGTCTTCGATCCGAGTATCGTGCAGTCGCTGCCGATGGTCGCCGACGGCAGCAAACCCGAATTCGCTGACCGCGTCCTCGACCTCTTCGCACAAAACGCCGGCCAACTGCTGGCCGATATAGAGCAGGCGAGCAACAGCCAGGATATCGCCACCCTGCAACGTTCGGCGCACACGCTCAAGTCATCGAGCGCCACGGTCGGTGCGCTGGCGCTATCGGAGAAGGCCAAGCAGCTCGAAGCTTTGCTGCGCGCGGGCCAACAGCCGAGCAGCGAATGGCCATCGCTGCTGCAAGAGACCTACGCCCAGTTCGCTGCCGCCCTGGCGCGACACCGGGAAACCGCCGCGGAAGCGAAAGGGACGATCCAGTGAATAGCCACCCTGAAGGCGGACGCCTGCTGCTGGTTGACGACGATCTGATGATTCGCATGCTTGCCGCTGAATCGTTGCGGCACGCCGGCTTCGATGTGCGCGAGGCAGATTGTGGCGAGGAAGCGCTGCGTCTGTTCAACGAGGAAGACTTCGACCTGATGCTGCTCGACGTGATGATGCCTGGGATTGATGGCTATCAGGTCTGCGAGCAAATCCGCCAGCATGCCAAAGGCGCCTGGTTGCCCATTCTGATGCTCACCGGGCTGAACGATACGGACTCGATCGAACGCGCCTACGCCTGCGGAGCAACTGATTTCGTGACGAAGCCCATCAACTGGCTCTTGTTGACCCATCGCGTGCGCTATGGCCTGCGCTCGAGCCGCGCGGTTGAAGGTGTCACCCGCAGTCAGCGCAGCCTGGCTCAGGCGCAACGACTGGCGAGAATCGGCAGTTGGGAGTGGTCGGTCAGAGACTCGCGCTTCACCTGCTCCGACGAACTGCAGCGCATGTTCGGCGGCGCACTACTTGCCGCCTGCCGCAGCCCGGCAGTTTTTCTGGGCCGCGTCCAGGCAAACGACCGGGCGGCTGTCGAAACGGCCCGGCGCGCGCTGCTCGACGAAGGAACCCCCTACCAGGTGACCTACGGCATGCAGCGTCTCGACGGCAGCGTGATCGAAGTTTTTGAGGAAGCAGTCGCCGTCGCCGACGCCAGTGGGCGGATCGTCAAGATCGAAGGCTTCACACAGGACATCACCGAACGCGTCGAAGCCCAGCGTCGCATCCAGCACCTGGCCCTGCACGATGCACTGACCGGCCTGGCCAACCGGCAGTTCTTTTCGGAAATGGTCTCGGTCGAGTTGCAGCGTGCGCGGCGCACCGGGAGCACCTGCGCCATCCTGCATCTCGACATCGATCACTTCAAGAGCGTGAATGATGCGCTCGGCGATGCAACCGGCGACCGCCTGCTCTGCGCTTTGGCCGAGCGCCTGCACGCCTCGGTGCGCGCGGCCGATCTGCTCGCCCTCAGTCCGCCGATGCGCGCTGCGGAAATGGTCGCGCGCATCGACGGCGACGCATTTACGGTGCTCGTTCTCGAAGTCCGCCTGGCCAGCCACGCAGCAATGATTGCCGATCGCCTGCTGCACTCCGTCGCCCTGCCCTTCCTGTTCGACGGCCGCGAAATCGTCCTGACCGCGAGCATCGGGATATCGGTCTTTCCGCGTGACGGTGAAACGGTCGAAGCGCTATGGCGGCATGCCGAGCAGGCGATGTATGCGGCGAAAGCGGCGGGTCCGTCGACCTATCGCTTCTTCGACGAAGACATGAATACGGCGGCAAGCGCCAAGCTGCAACTGGAGAGCGAACTCCGGCGCGGCATTTCGAGCGGCGAACTGCGGCTCCATTTCCAACCCAAGATCGATACGCGCAGCGGCCGGATGATCGGCGCCGAAGCTCTCGTGCGCTGGCAGCACCCGCAGCGCGGACTGCTGGCGCCGGGTCAGTTCATTCCGCTGGCAGAGGAATCCGGGCTGATCGTCGGGCTCGGCGAGTGGGTGGCCCGCGCCACCGCCGAACAATTGCGCGCATGGGCTGACGCCGGACTGCAGCCGGTGCGCGTGTCGATCAACCTGGCCAGCCCTAGCTTCCAACAGGACGACATTGCCGGGAAGCTGTATGCCATGGTCAAGGGCGTCGGTATTCGACCCGAACAAATCGTCGTTGAACTTACAGAATCGCTGCTGATGGCCAACGCCGAGCGGACAATCGCCGTACTCTGCGCCCTGCGCGACAAGGGCTTCGGCCTATCGCTCGATGATTTCGGTACGGGCTATTCGTCGCTCGGCTACCTCAAGCGTTTTCCAATCGACGAGCTCAAGATAGACCGCTCGTTCGTGACCGACGTGACCAACGGCGGCAAGGACGCGGCGATCGCCATGTCGATCATCGAACTCGGCAACCAGTTCGGCATGCGGGTCGTCGCCGAAGGCGTCGAAACCCGTGAGCAGGCGGCATTCCTGCTGCGTCATCGCTGTCCGATCCAGCAGGGATTCCTCTTCTCGCGCCCGTTGCCGGCCAAGGAATTTGCCGCGCTGCTGGCGCAGAACGACCGCCTCTTCGAGCCCGATCTGTTGTCTGGAACGGCAAATGGGCTACTGCTGCACCCCTGACCCGCCGCGTCGCACCCGCCCAGATCGGCGGACGGCAACCGCCCGAGCGTCGAGCGGCACGCACGACCGAACGGCGAATGGCGCCTGCGACGACCGCGCAAGCGTTGCCCTACTTGCCGGCAGCCGGCGCTGCTTCGCCCACTTTGATGTCGACCGGCGTCAGGTCTTCTCCGGCGGGAGACTCCGCCGGCACCTCGCTGCCCTCGAAATAGAGCGCGATCTCACGCTCGCGACGGAGCTTGAGGCGGGCGTTCTCCTTGCCGTCACGCTGTATCCACCGCCGCCACTGAAACGGCACGCGCTGCTGCTCGCCGGCATTGATCACCTTGAGCAGCGTCGAGTTGCGCAGCTTGTCGACGCCGACACTGTAGGTGAAATTGCACAGTGCCGCGAACTGCGCATCATTTAGCTCGCTCGTCACCAGACTCATCACCGCCCGCTGGGCACGTCGCATGTCCTCGACCAGCAGCATCTCGCCTTGCTCCTCACTCAGCCCGCGTTGCAAGGCGACGGGTTCGCTCCCATCACAAGGCTTTCTCTTCACGACATGGCCATAGGCAATACTGCAGTGACCGCCGCTCGCGTCGTACAAACGGGCAGCAAAGCCCTCGGACAGCTTGCCCAGGGCAATCCCCTTGTCCGAAATGCGGCGCAAGCGAACTCCCTGGGGCAGGCCAAGCTCGATTTCGGGCTCGAGCAGAACCCCTGGAGGAAGTCGCTCTTCACCGCTTCTCCCGACGGTCGCTGTGGCGACCAGACTCGCCGCATCGCAGGCCCCCCGCTCGGCGCACACCGCGCCATAAGCCAGCCCGGCGAGAAGCGGCGCAGTGCGCACTGGCACAACGAAGCTCTGCGCCGCACGCTCTTCGAGTTGACGTCGCCCCGCAGCGCTCAATCGGACAAAGTCGTCGATCGGCTTGCCGTCAGCGTCGCGCTGGCCCACCCCGCTCTGCAGCACATCAAGCGCCTCCCGGCTCAGGAACGCCGCAACCAGCGTCCGCCCGTGCGGTCTGCTCGCCTTCAGTTCCAGCTTCATCTGCCCGCTTGGGAGGGTGAAGGAGCCGATCCCGACGCGATTGTCGGTCTGCAAGCGGTTGGGGAAGACGAGCGTCGGTACGTCATCAGGACCGACACTCAGCACGTTCAGGTAACCCTCGAAGGGAACATCGACGCTGATCGACAGGCGCTCGCCTTCCCGATGGTAGACCTTGTTCAGGCGCACTTTCAGCCCGCTGGCGAGCAACGCGGCCGCTTCGAGCGCGCTGCGGAAAGTGTCCTCGCCAATGGCGGCGGAATCGGCTGCGCCAACGATCGCCGAAGGCAGGCGCTCCTGGGCAAGCGAAGGAGTTCCTGCGGCAAACAGCAAGGATCCAAACAGGTAACAGGCGAGTGCCCGAGCGCAATGCTTATCCGCCATTCTTGTCTCCCAATACACATCAGCGACGCCACCCAGTATACCGGTGTCGCGCCGGATCTCCGACGGCTGCCGGTCTTGTCGCCGATGATCTCCGCTACGCGAGTTCCTGTTCTTCGGAAAGCCTGGGAGTGGTAGGCGGCTTGAGCCCGCTGCCGTTCATCCGGGAGAGCGCTGGCGCAAACGATGCTTCTCCATCCGATAGCGCAGGGTGTCGCGGCTGATTCCGAGCTTGCGCGCCGCCTGCGAAACGTTGTGCCCGGCATCTGCCAAGGCGCCGATCAAGGCTTCACGTTCGAGACGATCGAGCGTCGAGCCATCAGACGCGTCGCGCGCGGCTGCCTGCCTGGCGCCAAGCGCTGTTTCGCTCGTTGTCCGCCGAACTGGAAGACACAGGTCCTGCAGCGCGATCTCGCTGTTGGCGGCGAGCAGGACCGCCTGCTCGACGACGTTGCGCAGCTCGCGCACGTTGCCCGGCCAATGATGCTCGGCAATCGCTTGTGCAGCCTGCGCACTGAAGCGCAGGCGCGCTCGCCGATAGCGATGCGCGAACTCGTCGAGAAAGCGGCCAGCCAGCAGCAGGGCATCACCCGCGCGTTCGCGCAATGGCGGAACGTTGACCTGCAAGACGCGCAACCGAAAGTAGAGGTCAGCACGGAAGGCACCCTGCCGGATGCGCTCCTCGAGATCCTGATGAGTGGCCGCAACGATGCGCAGATCCGCCTGCCGCTCGTGCACCGAACCGATCCGGCGAAAGCGGCCATCCTCGATGACTTTCAACAGCTTGGCCTGCAGAGCGAGATCCATCTCGGCGACCTCATCAAGAAACAGGGTGCCGCCGTCGGCCGCCTCGAGCAGCCCGATGCGACGCTCCTTGGCGTCGGTGAAAGCACCCCTTTCGTGCCCGAACAATTCGGCCTCGAGCAAGGTTGCCGGAATCGCCGCGCAGTTCAGCTCGATGAACGGACGGTTGCAGCGCGCGCCATCGTAATGGAAGGCACGCGCGACCAGTTCCTTGCCGGTGCCTGTTTCGCCGGTGATCAGGATCGGTGGCAGCGAATGCGCGCCCTCGACCTGGGCGATTCGGGCAATGCGCGTGCGCAGCGCGACGATCGCCGGACTCTCGCCGAGGATTTGCTGGCGGGCATCATGCTCGCGCGCTTCGAAATAGCGCAGTCGGCTTGAGTCGAGCTGGCGCCGTGTCAGGTTTTCCAGGCGCTGGCGAAGATCACTGAGCGCCACCGGCTTGGTCAACAGATCGTTGGCGCCGGCCTTCATCGCGTCGACCGCAAGTTCGATGCTGCCATGGCCGGTGATCATCACAATCGGTACCGCCGGATCCTGCGTGCGCAGGCGCTCGATCAGCGAAACGCCGTCCATGTCCGGCAAACGATAGTCGAGGATCACCGCATCCGGCGCAGTCGCGCCAAAGAGCTCGATCCCGGCGCTCGCGCTCAGCGCAGTTGACACCTCGTGCCCGCTCTTGCTGAGGAAACGGGCAGCGTTCTTCACGAAAGTTTCCTCGTCATCGATGATGAGAATTGCCGGCATGGTTCACTCCTTCGGAAAGAGCATATGCACCTCGGTCCACTCACCCGGCGCGCTGCTCAGGCTGAGCGTACCGCCGAAGCGCTCGACGATACGCTTGGCAAACGGTAGCCCCAGACCAAGGCCCTGTGGCTTGCTGGTATAGAACGGACGCAAAACCTGTCCGATTGACTCCGGTCGGATGCCACAACCCGAATCGGCGACGACCACCCTGATCTGCCTGGCAGCCGCGTCTTCGACGACGATACGGCAGGTACCCCCCTGGCGCATGGCTTCCGCTGCATTGCTCAACAAACTGAGGAAAGCCTGCTGCAAGAGCGCCGGGTCGGCCGTTATCCACGCATGCGCCGACCGGCACTCGAAAAGTAGCGGCATTCCACGCTCGGCGAAGCTCGCCTTGTTTTCGTTCACACATCGTTGCAGCAGACTGGCCAGATCGACGCGTTCCCGCCCGCGCACTTCCTGTCCGGAAAGGCGAAGCAGATCGGTAATCCGCCCGGAAATGCGGTCCACCTCGCGAATGATGTCGCGCGCCTGTTCCGAACAATCGTCGAGCGGCATGTCCAGGCTGAGTTCTGCGGCCGAGCGGATCGACGCCAGCGGGTTGCGAATGTTGTGCGCCACCGCAGCGGTCAGTTCGCCGATCACGGCCAGCGTTTCCGCGTCGAGCAAGCGCGCATGCTGCAGCTTGATCGTCCGGTCAGCCCGCTGGATCAGCCAGAACAGGCTGAGGTACAAAGCCAAGGCACTGGCCAGCGCGGCCAGGCCGACCTGCGTCTGCCCTTCGCGGATCGCCTGACTGAGGGCCAGGGGGGCCTTGTAGATCTCGACGACACCGAGTACCCCACCGCCGGCCGGTGCAACCAGAGGAATATACGTTTCGACGAAGAACTGCACCGATGGGTCGAGCCCCTCGTGTTCTCGCTTCTGCCGCTCATCGCGCGCAATCCGCCCGGCGTGCACGACCAGGTGGCCACGCATGGCGTCCTCCAGTTCGTCGTTGTCGGCAAAGCGCTTGCCGATCAGCTCCGGATTGCTCGACCAAAGAATGCTTCTATCGGCCGCAAAGACGTTGGCGCGCAGAACGTCCGGCATCTTCGAGAGTTGCGCGATCGACTCGCGAAAGCGGCCGCGGCGCGCCGCATCGTCGCTTCCTGCCAGATAAGCCAAGGATTCGTCAGCAAGCAGAATGGTCTGCACGAAATCGCGCGAGATCGACGCTTCGCGCTGAAAGAGGTGTTCGTTGAGAAAGCGCGAGATCAGCCAGGCGTTGGCCAAAGCGATCATTGCGATCACCAGCGGGCTCAGCCAGGCGAACCAGCGGAGGAGGTTGAACGGAGCAGGCTGGTCGACAAGGCTCATCGCAACTCATCACTCTCGGCAGACGATCAAAATGGCGAGAATACCGTGAGCGGGGACGCGGTCACCAGCATTAGTCGCCGCCTACCAGGAAATCTGCAACGCAACGCCGATCTGCCGATAGCGATTCTGGTACAGGGCGACGTTCGAGTCGTTGCGCACACCGACGTAATCCACGCGCAGCGTCCGGCCAGGCGCCAGATCGACGGCAGCCGCCAGTTCCATCGTCCACGCCTCGTCACGGCGAAGCGGCAGCGTTGGCAAGAGGGCTGCAGCGAATCTGGCCTGCTGCCAGGCCACGCCAGCCGACCAGGTGACGCCAAGCCAGGCGCGCTCCAGCGAAACATGCAGAAGATGGCTGCGGCTGGAGAGCTCGCGGAAGTGGCGATCATTCTGCTCGCGCACCAGGTAGAGTTCCAGATCAAGCGCATCGATTCCCGGCAGCGGCGCCTCGACGTGTCGTTGGAGCAACAACGTGCTGCTTGTGGAATCGAGATCGACCAGATCACCACGATGGCGGTTGCGGCCCGAATCTACCATGATCACCCAGTGGCCGCCCTCGCCATCGGCGCAGGTCCAATCGACCTGCAGTGAGCGGGTCTTCCGGAAATGCTCGCCAGCCACATCGATATGTTGCCAATGGCCGGCAATACCGACGTTGGCGCGTTCGCCGAGCGACGTACGCAGCGCTGGGCTGAGCGAAGCGTTCAGGAAGTCGAAATCGGGCGTCTGCAATGAGCGTTTGACATGCACGTCGCCAGCCAGCGCCAAGCGAAAGTCGCCAGACAACGACCAATCACGCAGCCCGCTGAGGTTGGCCCGCCAATGGCTGCCGGCGAGCCGCCGCAGTCCGCCAAGAAAGATGAGCGTGCCCTGTGGCGAAATCTGCACCAGCGGCGAGGTCTGGGATTCATGACCCCAGCCCACTTCCGCCGCAAGCGTCGCGGCTGATGGCGGAGCCGCCAGAGCACCGCCGGAGAGCAGCAGCGCGCAGAGCACCTGCCCGCATGCCGCAAGTTGCCGCCAGGCGCGAATATCAGACGCCCTTCCGGCAGACTTGCTTGTAGGTATTCGTCCCGTTCACCGACGAGACCAGAACCCAGGTGCACTTGACGCCGCCACCCAGGCTGACACTGTTCTTCGCCGCCGCAGGAGCGACCGCGCCCAGCGAGAACAGGCTGGCGATCAGGGAAGTGAGCAGCAGACGAACAATCGCATTTTTGAACATGGCAATTCTCCCGTGAGTTGTAAGTGTCGACCGCCCGTTGTGCGCTACGTGTGAGGAGGTCGATCTGCTACTAGCAAGACCGATGCCAGCCAAACAATCCTCAATAAATTCGCGTGCTTCACCCGCGTGCGCGGCAGCCTGTACGGCCTGGGTGGCGAAAAGCGGGGGTTTAGGCCCAGCGCATGGGGCATATGACCCAGAGGAGCATAGGGCATCCGGTAGCAGGCCTACGATCCGGAAGGCTCGCACGCTGGAGGTAGAACTCGTCGAGCCCGATCGAACCAAGCGCCCACCCGCACTCATCCGCCCCGGCGCCCTTGCCAACGCCAGACCCACGCAGCGCTCGCGGCCACGCGTTCCCGCCAGATGCCGATACCGGCGGTGTCGATCCAGAATCGCCAGAGCTGCTCCGGAAATTCGGACAGTGGCAGGGATAGCCTTACCCCATCAATCGGCTCCGGAAGCCGCCTCAGCAGGAGCGAGAGCCTGACGAGAAGGACGATGCGAAAGCCCACCACGCCGGAATTCAAGGCGCAGGCGGCGCTCGAGCGCGACAAGAGGCTAACGGAGCTGGCGCCGCAGCACGACATCCACTCGAACCCGATCACGAACAGGAGCGGCAACTGACGGAGCGCGCTTCAGGTTCTTGGTGACGCGAGCCATCCGGTGCGCGCCGATCCGGACCTGATGAAGCTACTCGCCAAGATCAGACACTTGACGCTGGAGAACGATTCTTTCAGCTCATACGTCCAGCAAGGCGGGCAGCCTTCCGGCTAGACGATGATTGAGCGCCAGCACAAAGCTGCCCTTTGCGTCTCAGTGCACCCCCCTCGGGCTGGCGCGTTCGACCGCCTACAGCACGCCGCGCGAGGTCTCGCCGGAGGATCCGGCGCTGATGCTTGGCATCGACGAATTGCCTCTCGCGCAGCTCTTTACTGGTGCCCGCATGTTGCGCGATCTGCTGCGCACCGCAGGGTTTCACGCCGGGCTCAGGCACAACAGCAGCTTGATGGCGCGCATGGGCGGCGCGGCGCTCTATGGGCAGCGCAACACTCCCCGTGGGCAGCGCGGTGATGAATTCCATGCGTTTCCGCCGCGCAACCTCGCCGCCGATCGGCCCAATCAGCTGTCGGCGGCGAACATCACCTACAATCCGATGCGCCGCGACTTCCTCTACCTGTTCGCCGTGATCGACTGGACCTCAAGGCGGGTGCTCGCCTGGCGACTCTCCAACACCTTGACGACCGACTTCTGTCTGGATGCAGTGCGCGACGCCATTCACCGCTACGGGTGCCTGGAGATCGTCGACACCGATCAGGGTCGCCGCTCCACCAGCGGCGAATTCACGGGTCTACTCAAAGTGCACGACATCCGGATCAGCAGGGAAGGCAAGACGCCGGACGGCGGACGCCGCATGCTTCGTGGCCCTTGCGTCGGCCATCGGAGACCTCGCGTCGGGCATGAGGAAGGGACTCGGTGGTCTTGTGGACGATGCGCGAACGCGCACCGGAGCGCTTGCCGTGGAGACCTTTGGCGACTTTCTCACCGCACGTTCGTTCGCCGACAAGCTCCACCGAGCTCTATCCGGTTCGGATGAAACCCCAGAAGGTCAAGACCAGCCGTAGCACCGGTCGCCCGACCTGAACTGGCAGGGCTCCACATATCTAAGAGCCTCTTCTGTCCAAAAAATGCACGGCCACCTGCCTCGATTCGGGTATACACTGCCAATGTGCAGAGCAGACCGTGAGCCCCCCTGTCGAGCCTGATGCCCTTCCACTAGCGGGAACCCCTCCACGAGAGCACCGATCGCAAAATCTCTCCCGCGCAAGTAAACGCTGCTGGGAAACGCTCTTTCGACCTGAGCGTGTTGCCGGAAGATCGTCATGAAGAGGCGCGTATCCAGTATCCAATCCAGTTTCAACCAGACCATCGAGCCGCCAGACGTGAACAGCCAACCAGCTATCAATTCGATATGGGCTTGCATTGGAGCCGTCGTGGTCGCGATCCTGGCTGGCACGGCGTTGCCCGGCTGCTCGCCGCCGGAGCCAATCACCCTGGGTTTTGTCGGCGGAATCTCCGGCCGCGGAGCCGATCTCGGGATCGCCGCTCGCGACGCCGTCCAACTGGCCGTCGAATTGCGCAACCAGGCGGGCGGCATCGGAGGCCGCCAGGTCAGTCTGGTGATGAAGGACGACGAGCAGAACACGGAGGTGGCGCAACGGGTAACGCGCGAACTGCTCCAACAGGGAGCGGTAGCCATCGTCGGCCCGATCACCAGCACGATGGCAAAAGCCATCGTACCCTTGGTAGACGAGGCCAAGGTCATGGTAATCAGTTCGAGTGCGACGACTGACGAACTCACCGGCAAGGATGACTATCTGTATCGCGTCAATATGTCGACCGCCGAGGCCGCAACCCGGATTGCCCAGTATCACCTGAAGGAACGCCCCCTCGGGCCGATCGTGGCAGCCTACGACCTGAGCAACCGGTCGTACACTGAACGTTGGCTTAACGCCTTCCGCACGACGTATGAAGAAGGTGGGAGCGAAGTCCGCAAGACCATCGGCTTCGAGTCGAGCAGCGAAACGGCCTTCGTGCAGGTGGCCCAAGACCTGCTGGCGACGCCGGCCGACGGCGTGTTGATCGTCGCCAATTCGATGGATACTGCGCTGCTGTGCCAGCAGATCCGCAAATTGGGAAGCCACCTGCCGATCATTGTGTCCGGGTGGGCAGGCACCGAGCGCTTGCTGGAGCTCGGCGGCAAGTCGGTCGAGGGCGTGATGGTGGCACAGAACTTCGATCGCGAGAGCACAGCGCCCGCCTATCAAGCCTTTCGGCAAGCCTACCGCGAACGCTTTCATCGCGAACCCGGGTTCAGCGGGACCATGGCGTTCGATGCCGCCAACATCCTCATGGAGGTGTTGACCCGGCAACCAGACCCAAAACGGGTGAAAGAGACTTTGCGGGCGGCGCCCCGCTTCGAGGGAGTCCAGGAACCGATCGTTTTCGACCAGTTTGGTGACGTCATCCGCCAGATCCATATGACCGTCGTGCGCGATGGCCAATTCGTGGTCATCCGGTAGCCGCCCGCTGGTCGCGCGCCCGCTGCGGCTGTGGCTGGCTCTGCGCTTCACGCTGGCCGGCATGGCGCCGCTGCTGCTGGTCGCCGCGCTGGTCCTGTGGATTCTCCTGCCGCAGGCGCTGCAGGACATCGAAGCGCGCCATCAGGCGCTGGCGCGCGCCATCGCCGGTCAGATCGAGGCGCACCTGCGTGGCGCCGGGAGGGAGCTAACCGGACTGGCGGCGTACTTTCGCGAACGCGGGCGGCAGACGGCTTCGTTCTGGAGTCAGCCCTTGGACGCACATTGCGGAACGGGCGAAATGTTCGCGGCCATTTACGTTGCCGACGCAGACGACTCGGCTTTCGCTGTCGGCTTGCCGACGGCGCAGCGCGGGCAGCGCGGCGATCTGCTCGGGATCGACCTCTCGCAATGGAACGTCCTGCGCGAAGCCCGTGAACGGCGCGAGCCGGTGTGGTCGGAGGTTTTCCTGTCCGCCGTCAGCGCCCGGCTGGTGGTGAGTCTGGCGATTCCGGTCGACGGGCAGGTGGTGATCGGCGAAGTAGCCATCGATGGTCTCTCCGAATTCGTCAGTCACCTGCCAACTGAATCGGCCATGACGACGATGATCCTCGACCGCCGGGGTCAAATCGTCGCGCATTCACGGTGGAAGGGAGGCGGCCAGCAATTGAACCTCGCGCGCCTGCCCATCATCGGCGACGCCTTGCGGGGGCGCTTCACGACCCGGGACATGGAGCTGGAAGGTCAAGTTGCCATCGGCACGCTGGTCAGTGTGTCGGAAATCGGCTGGATGGTGCTGGTCGCCCAAGCGCGTACCGACGCGCTCAAGCCGCTGCTGTCCACCTTCTTGGCCCTGACCGCAGGCGCGGTGGTCGCGCTGCTGCTGGCGACAATCGCCACGCTGCTTTTGGCGCGCGCGGTAGCCGGTCGTATCGGTGGCTATGCGGCGCAAGCGCACGCCATTGCCGAGGGGGATTACGACCAGCCTTGGCCGATTTCCAATATCCGGGAACTCGACAGCCTGGCCGAGGACCTGGATCGAATGTCCCAGGCGATTCGGCAACGGGAACGGAAGCTGGCCACCAACGAGGCCCGCTTTCGGTCGGTGATCACCAACGCCCCGGTGGTCATTTACCAGCTTGACCGGAACGGCGTGTTCACAATGAGCGATGGCAAGGGTTTGGCGGGCCTGGGTCTGCAGCCCGGCGAGGCGGTCGGCCGGTCGGTGTTCGATCTCTATCGCGACTATCCCGAGCTCTGCGACCAGATCCGGCAAGCCATCGAGGGATCGGTCCAATACACCTATTCGAGCGTAGGGGGTATCCACTTCGACAACTACTACAGCTCGCTGCCAGGCGCTGACGGCACCCCGGAGTTGCTCGGCCTGGCGGTAGACATCAGCGAACGGGTGCGGGCCGAAGAAGAGCTCAGGGAAAGCGAACGGAAATATCGCTCGATCGTCTGGAACGCGCCGGTGGGGATCTTTCGTTCGACGCCGGAGGGCCGAATCCTTGAAGCGAATCCAGTCATGGCGACCCTGTTCGGCTACACCTCTCCCGACGCGATGATCCGGGAGGGGCACAATGTCGCCAGCGGCCTTTTTGTGCGAACCGAGGAGCGTTTGTCCATTAGCGAGGAATCGGTCGGGGCGGTCGAGGTCACCCAGCACACCAATCGCCTCCGGCGCCGCAACGGTTCGGAGTTCGTCGCCAATCTCTACCTGGTCACCCTCCGCGACGACGCGGGCGCGCCGCGCTTTCTCGAAGGCATCGTCGAAGACATCACTGACCGCAAGCGGGCGGAAGCGGAATTGCTGGCTTATCGGGACCATCTGGAGGAGTTGGTCGGCAGTCGAACGGTGGAGTTGACGCAAGCCAAGGAGCAAGCCGAGGCAGCCAACCGGGCCAAGAGCGCGTTTCTGGCCAACATCAGCCACGAACTGCGCACGCCGCTGAACGCGGTGCTGGGCTTCTCGGAGCTGCTGCTCCGCGAAGCGGCAGACGGCCGGGAGCGGCTGTCGCCGACGCAGGCGCAGCACCTGGCCACGGTACACCGCAGCGGCGACCACCTGCTGACTCTGATCAACAACGTGCTGAACCTGTCGCGCATCGAAGCGGGGCGCGCGGTGGTCAACCTGAGCGACTTCGACTTGCACGAGCTGCTCGCCGGGCTGGAGGACATGTTCGCGATCAAGGCAACGAACAAGGGACTGACGCTACGGGTCGAACGGGCGGCCGACGTTCCCCGCCACGTCCGTGCCGACGAGGTGAAGTTGCGACAGATGCTGATCAACCTGATCAACAACGCCTTCAAATTCACCGAGCGCGGCGGGGTCAGCGTCCGCGTGAGCGCGTCCCCGCCACCCGCCTTGGAGGGATCGGCCGCAGCGCCGGCCGGCGAGTTGCGCCTGAAGTTTGAAGTGGCCGACACCGGCGTCGGTATCGCGGCCGAGGAACTGGCCGGGCTATTCCAGCCCTTCGCTCAGTCCGCCACCGGGCGCAGGGCGGAGGAAGGCACCGGCCTGGGGCTGGCCATCACCCGGCAGTTCGCCGAGTTGCTGGGGGGCAGGATCGAGGCGCGCAGCGAGGTCGACGCGGGCAGCACTTTCACTTTTACGGTCGCCGCGCAGATCGCGGCTGGACCGGCGCGCGCGGCCGAGGCGGACCGCCGGCCGGTGCTGGGCCTGGCGCCGGGGCAACCGGCTTGGCGCATCCTGGTGGTGGACGACGACATCAACGGCCGGCACCTGCTGGCCCAGCTCCTGGAGCCGCTGGGTTTCGCGGTCGAGGAGGCCGCCGACGGGCTCGCGGCCATCGCGGTCTGGGAGCGCTGGCGGCCGCACCTGATCTGGATGGACATGCGGATGCCGAACCTCGACGGGCGGGAAGTAGCCCGGCGGATCAGGGCCGCGCCGGGCGGGACCGAGACTCGGATCGTCGCCCTGACCGCCAGCAGCTTCGAGGAAGAGCGGGCCGAGATCCTGGCCGCGGGCTGCGACGACTTCCTGCGCAAGCCATACCGAGCGGCAGCGCTGCTGGAGCTGATGGGGAAGCATCTGGGCGCGCGTTACCTCTACGGAGAAGCCGGGACGGCACCGGACCAGGCGCTGGACGGCGCTACCTTGGCAGACGCTCTGCGCTCCCTGCCGGGCGGGCTGCTGGAGCGGCTGGCGCGGGCGGCGGTCCGCGCCGAGATGGGCGAGATCGACCGCCTGATCGGGGAAGTAGGCGTACAGACTCCGCCGGCGGCGGCCGGGCTCCGTGCCTTGGCCGACGACTTCGACTACGGCCAGATCGCCGAACTGGCAGAAATGGCGCAGCGCTGGGTAGGAAGCGAGCCCTGATGGGCGAGCTGTAAAGCACCGCCCGCTGACGGAAAGCCGGCAGCCCCAGCCGACCCTGCTCCGCAAAGGGCTGAATTGGTGCACAAAGATATCGGATGAGGGAACTCCTGCCATCACCCGTGCTTCCCTCACACCCGCACTGTCCGCACTTGGCCAGCAGCCTGCACCTTCCTCGCCCAAATCCGAGGCTGAGCAGCAAGCTGACCGGCGGAGTTTGGTAAAATGGCGGGTTTTCGTCTACCCTTTTCCCGGGGAGCCTGCCATGCAAATCGTCTGCCTTGACCTGGAGGGCGTCCTGGTCCCCGAGATCTGGATCGAGTTTGCGGCGCGCACGGGGATTCCCGAATTGCGTCGAACGACGCGCGACGAGCCGGACTATGACAAGTTGATGCGCTACCGCCTGGCCATCCTCGCCAGAAACGACCTGGGACTGCCCGATGTTCAGAGAGTCATCGCCGAGATGGGGCCGTTACCCGGTGCGCGCGAGTTTGTCGATGCGCTACGTGAGAGCTACCAGTTGATCATTCTCTCCGATACCTTCTACGAGTTTGCTCAGCCGCTGATGCGCCAGCTCGGCTGGCCAACCCTGTTCTGCCACAGCCTGGAAACTGATCGCCGGGGAATGCTCGTGGACTACCACCTGCGCCTGCCCGACCAGAAACGCGAGGCGGTCAAGCGCCTCAAGGAGCTTCGCTTCATGGTGGTTGCTGCGGGTGATTCCTACAACGACACGGCGATGCTCAGTGAAGCACATGCCGGAATCCTCTTTCGCCCGCCAGCCAACGTCGCCCAGCAGTTCCCGCAGTTCCCGCTGACGCAGTCATACGACGATCTGCGCGAGCAGATCGACCAGGCGTTCGCCGCTTGCCACGCACGCTAGGCTGGTCACCGCATGCACACACGACGCTATTACACGCTCACCGCTTCCTGCCCGGACCAGACTGGCATCATCGCGCGTGTCGCCGGTTTCATTGCGCAATACGGCGGATGGATTCTCGAGTCGCGCTTTCACGCTGAGGATGGCAACGGCGAGGCTGCCGGCCGTTACTTCATGCGCATGGAGGTAAGAGCGGATTCGCTGCCTTTCCATCTGGTCGAACTGCGCGAGCGTTTCGGACCCCTCGCGGAAAGCTTGTCGATGACCTGGCGGATCACCGATTCAGCCGTGCGACGCCGGGTGGTGATCGTCGTCAGCAAGCAGGAGCACTGTCTCTACGACCTTCTTTCGCGCTGGCAGTCAAAGGAACTGGACATCGAGATCCCATGCGTGATCTCCAACCACGAGACCTTCAGGGCGTTCGTCGAATGGCACGGGATTCCCTTTCACCACGTCCCGGTCAGCCCATCCGACAAGGCTGCCGCGTATGCGGAGATCAGGCGTATTTATGAGGAAGTGCGTGGCGATACCATGGTCCTCGCACGCTACATGCAGATCCTGCCCGCCGAGATGTGCGAGCGCTTTGCCGGACAGATGATCAATATCCATCATTCATTCCTGCCCAGCTTCATTGGCGCACGCCCCTATCACCAAGCCTACGAACGCGGCGTCAAGCTGATCGGTGCCACCTGCCATTACGTCACGGCGGACCTCGACCAGGGGCCGATCATCGAGCAGGACGTCATTCGCATCGACCATTCCGACTCGGTCGACGACATGATGCGCTATGGCAAGGACATCGAAAAAGCGGTGCTGGCGCGTGGCTTGCGCTACCACCTCGAAGACCGCGTACTGGTGCATGCCAACAAGACAGTCGTCTTTCGCTGAAAGCGACAAGCGTTCGCCGCCACGCGCACCGGTTTGCCTGGAGCAGCTGGCGGGCGGCCGACGACCCCGCAGCGCATGATCAGCCTCGCCGACCTGACCCTGCGGCGAGCGGCGAAGGTGCTGCTCGACCGCGCTTCGGCGACGATCAACCCCGGCGAACACGTCGGCCTGGTCGGGCGCAATGGGGCCGGCAAGTCAAGCCTCTTTGCGCTGCTTGCCGGCAGCCTGCACGAAGAGAGCGGCGAGCTTTCGCGGCCCGCCGAATGGCGCCTGGCACAGGTTGCGCAAGAAATGCCGGCCACCGACCAGAGCGCGACGGATTTCGTCGTCGAAGGTGACAGTGCGCTGATCGCCGCGCGACGCGAGGTATCCCTGGCAGAAGCGGCGGGCGACGGTGAGCGTCTGGCGCACGCCTACATGGCCTGGCACGACGCCGGCGCGCACGACGCACAGGCGCGCGCGCAGGCACTGATTCTCGGGCTGGGCTTCGCGCGCGACCAACTGGAAAATCCGGTCGACAGCTTCTCCGGCGGCTGGCGCATGCGCCTGCAACTGGCGCGCGCGCTGATGTGCCCGTCGGATCTCCTGCTCCTCGACGAACCGACCAACCATCTCGACCTCGATGCCCTCGTCTGGCTGGAAACCTGGCTCAAACGCTATCCAGGAACGATGCTGGTGATCAGCCACGACCGCGAGTTTCTCGACGCCGTGACGAGCGTCACGCTGCACATCGACAACGGCAAGCTGACGCGCTACACCGGCAACTACACCGCTTTCGAAGAAGCGCGCGCGCTACAGATCGAACTGCAGACGAGCGCTTACCTCAAACAGCAGGACAGGATTTCCCGTCTGCAGTCTTTCATCAACCGCTTCAAGGCGAAAGCGACAAAAGCGCGGCAGGCGCAGAGTCGGGTCAAGGCGCTGGAAAGGATGGAACGGCTTGCTCCGGTGCTGACCAACGCCGAATTCACCTTCGAGTTTGCCGAACCCGCCAGTCTTCCCAACCCGATGCTGATCATGGAAAAGGCCAGCTTTGGTTACCCGCCGCCGGCGGATGCCTCCGGCACGCCGCCGACGGTCGTCGTCGAGCAGGTCAGCCGTCCGGTGATGGCCGGCCAGCGCATCGGCATCCTGGGCGCGAACGGGCAGGGCAAATCGACGCTGGTGAAGACGCTGGCCGGCACGCTCACTTGTGTCAGCGGCTCGATCCAACGCGGCAGAGGGCTCGACATCGGCTATTTCGCGCAGCAGGAACTCGATGTGCTGCGGCCGGACGAGACGCCGCTCGCGCACCTCCAGCGGCTTGCCCGCGAGACCCAGACCAGCGGGCGGAGCGACCGTGAACAGGACCTGCGGACCTTCCTCGGCACGTTTAATTTCACTGGCGAGGTCGTCAAGCAAGCGGTCGGAACACTGAGTGGCGGCGAGAAGGCGCGCCTCGTCCTGTGCATGATCGTCTGGCAGCGACCGAACCTGCTGCTCCTCGACGAGCCGACCAACCATCTCGACCTCAACACGCGCGAGGCGCTGTCGATCGCACTGAACGAGTTTGAAGGAACGGTCATGCTGGTCAGCCACGACCGCGCGCTGCTGCGCTCGGTGTGCGACGAGTTCTGGCTCGTCGCGCGCGGCAGACTGGCGCCGTTTGCTGGCGACCTTGACGACTATCAGCGCTTCCTGCTCGAAGAAGCCCGACGAAACCGCGACGCGTTGCGAGAACGCACGAAAGCAGCGGCGAAGCCGAGTCCATCGGTGGCCGCCGCCGGCCCATCCGCCAAGCTTGCGCTGAGCACCCTGAAAGCGCTTGCGCGCCAGCAACTGGTCGTCGAGCAGACGCTGCATCGGCTGCAGACGCAACAGCGTACGCTGGAAGAGCGCCTGCCGGCGACCGTGCAGGCGACTGAACTGGCCGAGATCGGCCGGGAATTGCAGCAGCTTGCCGATGAAATATCGGCCCGCGAAGAAGAATGGCTGGCGCTCGCCGAGCAGATCGATCAGGCAGAGAACGCTGCCGCCGCCCTGGGCGATCCGATCGCCGCCCGCAGGCAAGTAAGGGGGAGCCCATGAAGGACTTTGAATTGGCCGAGTGGTCGGCAAAGATCGAGGTCGGCCTGCCGCAGATCGACCAGCAGCATCGGCAGTTGTTTGAACTGGCGGCGACCTTTCGCGGCAATGGTGACCAGATCCGGATTCTCAAGTCGCTGGTCATGTTGACCGAATACGTCAAGGTGCACTTCCGGGAAGAAGAGGAACTGATGGCTGCTTGCCGCTACCCGGGAATCGAAGCGCACCGCCGGCTGCACGGCGAGTTTCGCCGAATGCTCTTCGACCTGCTGGAGAAGGCGAAACAGATGACGCTCGACGAAATCGCCGATGAGGTCACTTTCCTGATCAACGGCTGGTTCTACAACCATATCCTGGTTGCCGACTTCGACTACGTGCCAAGCGTTCGCGCGCAGGGCGCGCGTTGACGACGCATTGCGGTCGCTCCGCTAGGCCGGCATGAACCAGCGTTGCCGACCATCGCCGGTCTCGCGCAGAGGATATCCGTAAAGGCGCGTCAACGCCTCGCTGGTGATCACATCGTGACAAGCGCCTTGCGTCAGCGTCCCATCGGAAAAGAGGAGCAGCGCGTGCGTGCAGAAACGCGCCGCAAGACCAGGTTCGTGCAGAACCATCACGCAAGCTGCACCCTGCTCGCGCGTCAGGCGGGCAAAAAGCTCGAGCACCGCGATCTGGTGATTGAGATCGAGATGCGCCAGCGGCTCGTCGAGCAAATAGAGCTGCGGGGCCTGGGTGAGCACCGTGGCAATTGCCAGTCGCTGGCGTTCGCCACCGGACAGCGTCTGCACGTCGCGCTGCGCCAGATCAGCCATGCCAACGGCCGCCAGCGCCTGCCTGGCAATCGCTGCATCGCCCGCCGACTCCCAGGCCCAGCGCGCCAGATGCGGGTGGCGACCGATCAGCGCCGTTTCGAGCACGGTCGAGGAAAATGCCTCGCTGCGCCCCTGCGGCAGCCAGCCGCGCAACAGCGCGCTGGCGCGCGCGCCTGACTCGGCGTAAGTGCGCCCGGCAAGCAGCACCTCGCCCGCCAGTGGCGGGCGCAGACCGGCAAGAACCGCGAGCAGCGTCGACTTGCCAACACCGTTGCGGCCGAGTACCGCCAGGTTTTGCCCTGGCATCAGACGCAAATCCAGGTCCCGGCAGAAGACCCGTCCGGCAAGCCCGACGGCAACCTGCCGGGCGCAGAGCAGTGGCGCCGGGGACACCCGATCAGTCTCCCCTGGGCGCGGCGCGGGCGAGCAGGAAAAGAAAGACAGGTGCGCCGATCAGGGCAGTCAGCACACCCACCGGCAGTTGCTGTGGCGCCAGCAGCGTGCGCGCCAGGGTGTCGGCAATCACCAGCAGGCTGCCGCCGGCCAGCACGCAGGCGGGCAGCAGCAGGCGCTGGTCGTTGCCCGCCGCCAGGCGAACCAGGTGCGGCACGACCAGGCCGACAAAACCGATCGATCCGGCATGCGTGACTGCGGCGGCAGTCGCCAATGAAGCGACGAAATACACCCCGCGGCGCAAAGGATTCACCGCGACGCCGAGCGCCTGTGCGAGATCGACGCCGCGCGCCAACAGGTTCAGCTCGCGGGCAAAGGGCAAAGCAATCAGGAGCGCAGCGCCAAGCAGACCGAGAGCGATCTGCGGGTCGCCGCTCTGCGAGAGGTCGCCCATCAACCAGAACAGCATTCCGCGCAGCCGGTCATCGGGGGCAATCGTCAGCATCAGCGTAACCAGCGCCCCCGAAGCGGCGGCGACGATGACCCCGGTAAGCAGCAGGCGCGAATGCGTCCAGCCACCATTACCCTGCGCCAACCCGAAGACGATCAGCATGGCGGCGAGCGCACCGGCAAAAGCCAGACCGTTGACCGCGGCGACACCGAAACCAAGAACGATCGCCAGCAGGGCGCCGATTCCGGCGCCCCCCGAAATCCCCAGTACATAGGGATCGGCGAGCGGATTGCGCAGGAGAATCTGGAGCAGCGCGCCGGCCAGGGCCAGGAGTCCGCCGCAGGCAAACCCGGTCAGCGCGCGCGGCAGGCGCAGACTGCGCACGACTTCCGTCGACACCCCATCACCGCCGCCAAGAAGCGTTGCGGCGACCTCGGTGAAGGGGATGCGCATGCTGCCCACGATCAGGGCGAGGCTGATGCTGAGCACTGCCGTGCCGGCCAGCGCGGCCAGAATGAGCAGGGCACGGCGGCGAGTCGGCATCGCTCAGAAGTCGAACCGCCCGGCGACAAAGAAAGCGCGGCCGTCGGCTGGATAGTAGTAGGTATCGTTGTAGAAGCTGGAGTAACCGGCGAGCGGCGAATACTTCCGGTCGAGCGCGTTGAGCAGCCTGGCCGTAATCCGCCATGGCTTGACCACCCAGGCGGCCTGCAGATCGAGCGTCGTGTAGCCGGCCAGCATGCCGTGCGCGTTGTCGTAATCGCCGTTGTAGCGCCGGGCGCCGAGATGCCGGACGGCGGCCGAATAGGTTCCCGGCCGCCCACTGTCCCAGATCAGTTGCACGCCTGCCTGATGCCGTGCAACCAAGGGAATCGCGTTGCCCGCGTACGGCGCGCGACGCAGACGAGCATCGGTATACGCGTACGATCCCTTCACCTGCAGCCCATCGAGGATCCGCCAGTCGGCCTCCAATTCCGCACCCTGGCGCCGGGTCGACGGCAGATTGACGTTCGCACCGAGGTTCCCGTCATAAGCGATCTCATCCGCCAGTTTCAGCCGGTAGAAGGAAGCCCGCAGATTCGCCGAGCCAAGCCGCAGACTGCCGCCGACTTCATTGATTCGCCCCTGCTGTGGCTTCAGGTCACCAACGAAGACAGGATTGAACGAGGCGTCGAGCCCGAAAAGTTCATCGAGGTTGGCAAAACGGAAAGTGCTGCCGGTCTTGGCGTAGACCTTCCAGGCGTCCTGCGCGTAGGCCAGACCGAGATCGGTCGCAGTGCGCGAACGGCTCGCCCTGCCCTTCATCGCCGGGCTGAAGAAAGCCGCGTAGGCATCCTGGCGCGCCTCCTGCGCCATGCGTTGCCGGCGAGCGCCGAGCGTCAGGCTGAGTTGCTCGGAGAGTCGGCTGACGTTCTGCAGGTAGAAGGCGGTGCTCGTCTGCTCGGCACCCTGATCGGCAAATCCCGTGTTATTCGAAGTTACTTCGCCATGGTAGTAGTCGAAACCGAAAACGGTTTCGCTGGGTACCGCCGCCAGATCGTGGCGCCAGCGCAAACGCGGGGTAAACGACGTGGTGTCGCGCACACGGTCGCTCGCCGTTGCGCCAAACGACGAGACATAGCGCGCAACGAGTTGCTGATGATCGAAAGCGAGCTCCGCTTCGAGGGCAAGACGATCGCCGAGTTCGTATGACACGCCTGGACGCAGGCGATAACCGTTCCGCACGCTGACGTTGTGCGGGCTGCGTGTGCTGCGCGGGTCGTTACGGTAGGCGGCACTGAAGACCGATCCCGGCTCGCCGGCCGACTCCTTGTAGGCGGCAAAGTCGGCAAACACCTGGCCACGCTCGAACTGCACGCCCACCCTCCCACTGGCAGTGCGCTGATCCTGCTGGCTGTTGTGCCGATAGCCAGCCGCCTCAGCCAGGTTAGCGACGAGATCGAAGTACACGCCATCCTTGCTGTTCGCCAGGCTGAGATCGGCCGCCCGGTAGCCGTAGCTGCCCACCTCGCCGACTGCGCTGGCAAGCGCGCGGCGGCCCTTGCGCGTGATGATGTTGATCACCCCGCCGGTGGCGCCGTCACCATAAAGGACGGTCCCCGAGCCGCGGATGATCTCGATCCGCTCGACGCTCTCCAGCGGAACGGCCGACCAGATGATGCTCCCCAGGTCAGCCGGATTGAGCCGCAAACCGTCGAGAAGAATCAAGGTGTTGCTGGTCGCAGTCGAACCAAAGCCGCGAAGGTCGACGAGCGCGTCGCGACCCATCGCCCCGCCCAGCTGACGCACGTCGATGCCGGCGTGCGTGCGCAGAACGTCCGGCAGGTTCTGCGTCGGCATGTTCCTGATGTCCTGTCGGCTGATGATGCTGATGTTCGCAGCGATGCGCGGATCCGCCTCGCTGAAGCGCGTCGCGGTAACGACGACGGGTTCGAGTTCCTGCTCGGCAGCGGCCAGGCTGCTCGACGATACGGCGCCCGACAAAACGAGCAAGGCAGCCGACGCTGCACACGATCCTTTCGGATGCATGATGGTTTCTCCCTGTTGCCGACGAGCGTCCCCGCAAGCCGGCGAGCCTAATACGTGAAAATGTTCAGGGAAAACGATGAACGGCAGACTTGCTTGCCCGCGCACTCGGTGCCCGCCTCCCCGCGACACTTCCGTCCCAGTTGCGCGAAGGCCGGTATCCGGGCTCGCAAGTCTTGATCTGTCGCCTTCCCAGGTTTTCGCCCAGTGGCTTATCGACAGACCCACACTCGCTGACCGTTGCGGGGGCAGCACAGGCATAGTGTTGCTGGAACACGCACCTGTTTCCCGTTTAACCGCGGCAGAGAACCTGCGTTGCGGCACCTTGCACAAATCTTCTTTGCCTGGCAACCCAGGCGAAAGGCGATATTATAGCGCATTCGCCGGACACTGATCGGCAACGGTGTCGGGCAGCCGTCCGCGGCAGCACAGATCACCTTGACAAGCAACGCTTAAGCCTTGACCAGATGTGCTTCTTGAATCTATAGTCTGCTCCATGCTGAACGAACTCCTTGCGCTCGAAAACCGTGTCACTGAAGTGGTTGCGCTGTGCCACGCCCTGCGCGCCGAGAATGACGGACTGAAAGACCAGCTTGCGGCGGCCCGGGCGGAGAAGCACCAACTTGTCGAGCGCATGGGGGAAGCGCGCTCACGTCTGGAACGTATCACCGCACAGCTTCCCGAAGCCAAGACCTGAAGCGCGTCCCAACGATGCCCAACGAAACCGCCATTCTCGACGCCTTTCTCGATATCACTCTTCTTGGCAAGGAGTACCGGGTCGCCTGCCCGCCCGAACAGCACGCTGCCTTGCTCAACGCAGCCGCCTTTCTCAACGGCCGGATGCGCGAGATCGCTGAAAAGACGAAGAGCAATCTTGCCGAGCGCATCGCCGTGATGGCAGCGTTGAATATCGCCCACGAGCACCTCTCAGGGCATCAACCGCGCCCGGCGGCTGATCAAAAAATTGAATCTGAAATAACGCTGGACTTGGCTGACGTTAGGCGTAGAATTTCCTGCATGGAGGTTGAACTGGCGAAGGCGCTCAAGGCGCCCTAGCGGTGGATGAGAGCCTCCGGCGGAGTTCCCTGCGGTGCTTGTCAAGGTCATAGATTCCTTGAACCAATGCAAATTGGCATCGGTTGCAGACCCTAGAAACCGCTGTTGTGTGTGCCCCATGTCGGGTATGCCTGATGCGGAAGGAAAGTGACCTATCTGAACCCAGGTTCAGGATGCCGGCCTGACGGCACTCGCGGGGACAACCAAAAAACGCGGAACTCGGTTCCGCGTTTTTTTTTCGCCTGGCGAAAGGCTTTCGCCGACGACCGCCGAGCACCGCCGAGCGCACGCCGACACACCGCCATGGCAAGGTCTACGCAAGCTCCTGAGCAACGCCGGCCGACCCCCAACCGGTTTTTGCAAAGATTGATTCGCATCAAAAAAAACCGGCTGCGACTCCCTTAGAGTGGCTACCTGACGCAGGTTGGCCACAGGCGCCTGCAGCGTTTGCCGCCAACACGGGCTGTCAGTTTGCGCACAGGAGTCTCGCGGGTTGATGAACATCTCCAGCGTGCTGGTCAACGCCCAGCCTCAGGCCGTGCACGAGGTGCAGCGCCGGCTGTTGGCCCTGCCCGGCATCGAGATCCATGTCGTCACCCAAGATGGCCGGCTGATCGTGACGATCGAAGCCGAATCCGCGCAAGCTGCCGCCGACACCTTCTCCCAGATCAACCAGCAGCCGGGTGTGCTCTCGGCGTCAATGGTCTATCACCAGTTCGAATCCGATCCCGACAAGGAAGCATGAAATGAAAGTAACTTTGACACGTCGTGACTTCATCAAGAGCAATGCTGTTGCCGCCGCCGCCAGCGTAGCCGGAATCAGCCTGCCCGGCGTCGCTTCGGCTGCCGCCGCGACGAATGACGGAGTACGCTGGGACAAGGGCGCCTGTCGCTACTGCGGAACCGGCTGCGGCGTGCTCGTGGGAACGAAGGACGGGCGCATCGTCGCTACCCAGGGCGATCCTGATGCTCCAGTCAACCGTGGCCTGAACTGCATCAAGGGCTATTTCCTGTCGAAGATACAGTATGGTAAGGACCGCCTGACGACCCCCCTGCTGCGCATGAAGGATGGCAAGTTCGACAAGAACGGTGAGTTCGCGCCGGTCTCCTGGGAGCAGGCCTTCGACCTCATGGCCGAAAAGTGCAAGGCTGCTTTGAAGAAGGGCGGGCCGCGCAACATCGCCATGTTTGGTTCCGGCCAATGGACGATCTGGGAAGGTTACGCCGCCGCCAAACTGATGAAGGCTGGCTTCCTGAGCAACAACCTGGACCCGAATGCCCGTCACTGCATGGCCTCCGCCGTCGCCGGCTTCATGCGCACCTTCGGTATCGACGAACCGATGGGGTGCTACGACGACATCGAACACGCGGATGTTTTCGTACTATGGGGCTCAAACATGGCCGAGATGCACCCGATCCTGTGGTCACGCGTCACCGACCGGCGACTGACCGGCAAGAACGTCCGCATCCACGTGCTCTCGACATTTTCCCACCGGTCCACCGAACTCGCTGATAGCGAGTTGATCTTCAAGCCCCAGAGCGACCTTGCGATCCTCAACTACATCTGCCATTACATCATTCAGAACAACGCGGTCAATCAGGAGTTTGTCGCGCGTAACGTGAACTTCAAGCGCGGCGTGACCGACATCGGCTACGGCTTGCGCGCCAACCATCCGCTCGAAAAGCTGGCCATGAACAATGGCTACCCGGGCGAGGACGGCAAACCGCGCGGCAATCCGGCCGGCGCCAGTCCGATGAGCTTCGACGAGTTCAAGGCCTTCGTCGCCGAATACACGCTCGAGAAGACACACGAGATTTCCGGCGTGCCGAAGGAAAAGCTGGAAGCACTGGCCAAAGCCTACGCCGATCCCAAGCTCAAGGTGACCTCGTTCTGGACGATGGGTTTCAATCAGCACACGCGCGGCACCTGGGTCAACAACATGATCTACAACGTCCACCTGCTGGTCGGCAAGATCTCCGAACCGGGCAACAGTCCGTTTTCGCTGACCGGTCAGCCGTCCGCCTGTGGCACAGCGCGCGAGGTCGGCACCTTCGCCCATCGCCTGCCGGCCGACATGCTGGTCACCAATCCAAAGCATCGCGAGATTTCCGAGAAGCTGTGGAAGCTACCCGCGGGCATCCTGCCCGACTGGATCGGCGCCCACGCCGTCGCTCAGAGCCGGCTGCTGAAGGACGGCAAGATCAACTTCTACTGGACGACAACGACCAACAACATGCAGGCCGGGCCCAACGTCAACGATGAGATCTTCCCCGGCTGGCGCAACCCGGACAACTTCGTCGTAGTGTCGGACGCGTACCCGACGGTTTCGGCAATGTCCGCCGATCTGATCCTGCCGGCTGCGATGTGGATGGAAAAGGAAGGCGCCTTCGGCAACGCCGAGCGGCGCACGCAATTCTGGCGTCAGCAGGTAAAAGCCCCCGGACAAGCGCGCTCGGACCTCTGGCAATACGTCGAATTCGCCAAGCGTTTCAAGACCGATGAGGTGTGGCCAGCCGCCTTGCTCGAGAAAAATCCCGAGTACCGAGGGAAAACTTTGTACGACGTCCTGTTCGCCAACGGCCAGGTCAACAAGTTCCCGCTCGCCCAGACGTATCAGGGCTTCGACAACGACGAGTCGAAAGCCTTCGGCTTCTACTTGCAGAAAGGCCTGTTCGAAGAGTACGCCGCCTTCGGTCGCGGCCACGCGCACGACCTGGCCAGTTTCGACACCTACCACAAGGCGCGCGGCCTGCGCTGGCCAGTGGTCGACGGCAAGGAAACCCTCTGGCGCTTCCGCGAGGGCTACGATCCCTACGTCAAAAAGGGTGAAGGCGTACGCTTCTACGGTCACCCGGACGGCAAGGCGGTAATCTTCGCTCTGCCCTATCAGCCAGCCGCCGAAATGCCCGACAAGGACTACGATCTCTGGCTGTGCACCGGACGCGTGCTCGAGCACTGGCACACGGGTTCAATGACGCGACGAGTTCCGGAACTCTACAAGTCGATGCCAGACGCCTGGATCTACATGCATCCGGACGACGCCAGAAAGCGCGGCCTGCAGCGTGGCGATGTTGTGAAAACGGTCACCCGGCGCGGCGAAATCCAGTTGCGCGTCGAAACCCGCGGGCGCAACAAGCCGCCGGTCGGACTCGTCTTCGTTCCGTTCTTCGACGAGCACCGCCTGGTCAACAAGCTGACGCTCGATGCGACCTGCCCGATTTCCAAGGAAACCGACTTCAAAAAGTGCGCTTGCAAGGTGGTCAAGGCCTGATCCGGGATAAGCTCGCGGGCAGCCTGGCAATACGCCGTAGCCGGCGGGCACGCCGCGCGGCGCTCGTCGGCGGTCCGCGAACCGATCCCAGCTTTCCGACCTGCCTGATTGTCAGCCAACATGCCCAAGGAAGCCAAGGCCACGCGCCAGCCACCGGCGATCAGCGCCGCAATGCCGACCGCCGCGCGCCGGCAGTTCCTGAACGATTCGGCGCGGCTGTTTTGCGGCGTCGGGCTGCTTGGCGTCGCCCTTGCCCTCCATGGCAAACAGGCGAAAGCCCTGCCCCCGCTGGCCATCCGCCCACCCGGTGCGCAGCCGGAAGATCGCTTCCTCGGCGCGTGCATACGCTGCGGCATGTGTGTGCGCGCTTGCCCCTACGACATCCTGACGCTGGCCCGGCCGGAAACGCCGGTGGCCGCGGGTACGCCGTACTTCACGGCGCGCAGTGGACCATGCGAGATGTGCGAGGACATCCCCTGTGTCAAGGCCTGTCCGACCGGTGCCCTCGAGCACTCGCTGACCGACATCAACCGCGCGCGCATGGGCCTCGCCGTCCTCGCCGACCAGGAAACCTGCCTGAACTTTCTCGGCATGCGCTGCGACGTCTGTTACCGCGTCTGCCCGCTGATCGACCAGGCGATCACACTTGAACTGCGCCCAAACACGCGCACCGGGCGGCATGCGATGTTCATTCCGACCGTGCACTCCGAACATTGCACCGGCTGCGGCAAGTGCGAGAAAGCCTGCGTCACCGAAGAGGCCTCGATCCGCGTCCTGCCGATCAAGCTGGCCAAGGGCTCGCTGGGCGAACACTATCGTCTGGGCTGGCAGGAAAAGGCGAAAGCCGGTGACCGTTCGCTGGTCGAGGACAAAGGTCTCGTCGATCTGCCCGACCGCCTGCCCGAAGGAACGAAACTCGAAGGCCACTTCGATCCAGGCAGCGAGCGAACGCCCGCGATGAACCCTGGGCACGGCCCGGCAGTGCCCAGACTGCCTCCCGGCCTGGGCGATCAGCTTGGCGCGCCGCCCGGTGCGGCAGGCCTGGTACCGCGGCGAACGGCCGACGAGCCTGCACGATGAGTCGTCGATCGCCAGGCGCCGAAGCCGTCAACACAAAAGGCTGGTTCGCCGCGCACAAGTGGTTGCTTGCTCGGCGCATCAGCCAGTGCGTCATCCTGTGCCTCTTCCTGCTCGGCCCGCTCGCCGGCTGGTGGATTGTCAAAGGCAACCTGGCCTACAGCCTGACCCTCGACACGCTGCCACTGACCGACCCGTTCATCCTGATGCAGTCACTGATCGCCGGGCACCGGCCGGAAAACCTGGCGCTGCTCGGCGTCGCCATCACGCTCGTCTTCTACTTCCTGGTTGGTGGCCGGGCGTACTGCGCCTGGGTCTGCCCGCTCAACCCGCTGACTGACCTTGCCGCCTGGCTGCGCCGCCGTCTTCAGATCAGGGGCAGCACGCATCTTGCGCGCGCCACCCGCTACTGGATCCTGGCAATGGCGTTCGTCCTTGCCGCGGCTACCGGCACCCTCGTCTGGGAACTGGTGAATCCCGTTTCCTTCCTGCAACGTGCACTGGTTTTCGGTTTTGGCGCGGCGTGGACGATCATTCTCGCCGTCTTCCTGTTCGACCTTTTCGTCATGAGCCGCGGCTGGTGCGGGCACATCTGCCCGGTCGGCGCTTTCTACAGCCTGCTCGCGCGCTGGAGTCCGCTGCGCATTCGCGCCGACAAGCGCGCAGCCTGCAACGACTGCCTGGACTGTTTCGAGGTCTGCCCGGAACCGCAGGTCATTCGACCTGCCCTGAAGGGAGCCGAGCAGGGCATCGGCCCGGTCATTCTGGCCGCCAACTGCACCAACTGCGGACGCTGCATCGACGTCTGCTCGCAAGACGTCTTCACCTTCGGCCTGCGCTTCGCCCGCCCACCCGGCGATGGCGCAGCGACCGAGCGAACGCCGGTGACGCGCAACGAGTGAGGCATCGCGCAACACTGAAACCATTCTTTGACCTGGAGGGAGCGCCAACCATGTACAAAACCCTGAAATTGATCGCCGCGCTCGCAGCGACTTGCCTGAGCGCGCTGGCGTTTGCCGACGACGGTGCCCGGTCGATGCGCGGCGTCGACGTCGCAGCGCCTGATCAGGCACCGGAGATCAAACCCTACGTCGGCAAGCGCCCAGGAACCGAGGCGCCGGTTGCCCGCACCTTCAGTACGCAACCGCCGGTCATCCCGCATGCCGTCGAGAACTTCGACGAAATCAACCTGGAAGGCAACCAGTGCATGGATTGTCACTCGGCCGCGAACTACAAGAAGAAGAAGGCGCCGCAGATCGGTGTCAGCCACTTCGTCGACCGCGAGGGCAAGAAGCACGCCGAAGCGACTGGCGGCCGCTACAACTGCGTTCAATGCCACGTGCCGCAGATCGACGCACCGCCGCTGGTCGACAACACCTTCAAGGGCGATGCCGTCAAGAAACCGGTCAAGAGGAACTGAGCGACAACGGCGGCAGCAAGCCGCCTTGCGCCGCGGCTACGCCGCCGCCCAGGCCGCTGCGTCGGGCGGTGCGCGATTGTTCGCCGCAGCCTAGCGCTCCAGGTCGTGTTCGCCACACAGGCGCAGGATCTCCCGCCGCGCGGCATCGCGCAAGCGTACGGTCGCCGCCCAATCGGCGCCCGTCGGCGCCAGCACTGCGCCCAGTGCCAGTTTCATCCGGCCAGGTCGTGGCAGCCATGAGCCATCGCGCAGTACCTCGCGCGTTCCGCGCAGACCACCGGTGAGGACCGGCACGCCGGCACGGGCAGCGGCAACGAAGGCGCCCATGCGCAGCGGCTTGAGGCCGGCTTCGCGGGAAAAGGTACCTTCCGGAAAAAGGATGACACGCTGCCCCCGGCGCAGGGCAATGACGATGTCTTCGACATCCTCGACGCTGCGCGCGACATCGAAACGCTCGACGAAGAGCGTCCCCAAGGCCCGCAGGAAGGCGTGCATCATCGGCTGCCTGAGCAACTCGCGCTTGGCGGCGAAACAGTATCCGGCCGCGGGCGGCAGCGCCGCGCACAGCACCAAAGCGTCCAGATAGCTGCAATGATTGACCAGCAGGAGATGCGGCGTTGCCGGCAGGTCAGCGCGGTCTATCCTGCCCACCGGCATGCCGGTCAGGCGCAGGAAAGCGCGCGCCGCCCAATGCACGATTCGGCGGCCGGCAGCCGGCGAACGCAGAGCGACGACGCTCGCCGCTGTTGGCAGCGCCAGCAGGGCGAAGGTCGTCCAGCACCACAAGCCATACAGTCGTCGAACAAAGCGCCGCGCGCCGTCGGCGATGCGTGCACGAGACGCGGCCATCGCCAGGCGCACCAACTGCCAGCGCCCCGCTACAGCTTCGGCCCCGAGTGATCCACTCTCGAAAGCATCGCGCGACGCGCTGCGCCGGATCTTGCCGCTCGAGGTCTTGAGAACCGAGTTCGGTGGGACGAGGACGATCTCGTCGGCCGGTACACCGACCGCGTCAATCGCCGCTTCGCTGATCCGCTGGCGCAAGGCAGCGCGCTCCGCCGCATCCTGCGCGCGCGTTTCGGCGACGACGACCAGGCGCTCGCTCGCCGTCAGCGGATCGTTGCTGGCGAAGACCGCGACACAACCGCGGCGAACACCGGGAATGTTGCCGACCGCCTGCTCCAGTTCGTACGGATAAAGGTTGCGCCCACCGCGGATGATCAGATCCTTCTCTCTCCCGGTGAGGTAGATTTCGCCTTCGACCGCGTAGGCAAAATCCCCCGAGTCCAGCCAGCCGTCACGCCACAGCGCCCGGGTCGCCGACGGATTACGGAAATAGCCGACCGTTGCCGAGGGACCGCGAAACTGCAAATGCCCGACGTGGCGTTCCGGCAGTTCGCTACCGCTCTCGTCGACAATGCGGATTTCGTGACCGGGAAGCGCCCGGCCACAGGCTGGCACTCCCATCGACCCCGGCGCCGCATCAAGCACCGGCAGCGCGACCTTCCGACGCAGCAAGGCATCGCGCTCGATCAGGTCGATGCGTGGCCCGCGCCCAAGCGGCGGAAAGGCCAGGCCGACCGAGCACTCGGCCAGACCATAGACCGGCGTCAGGGCGGTCGGGGACAAGCCAAACGGAGCAAAGCGCTCGGCGAAAGCGGTCAATGTTGCCGGACTGACCGGCTCGGCGCCATTCAGGGCAAGCCGCCACGACGACAGGTCCAGCCCCGACAAGTCGGCATCGGCGAGCTTGCGCGCGCACAGGTCGTAAGCAAAATTCGGTGCCGGCGAAAGCGTGCCGCGATGCTGGCTGATCGCCTGCAACCAGCGCACCGGGCGAGCGAGAAACGCCAGCGGCGACATCAACACCAGGCGCATGCCGAAGTACAAGGAGCCGAACCAGGCGCCGATCAGCCCCATGTCATGATAAAGCGGCAACCAGGAGACGAAAACGTCGTCGCTGGAAACGCCGACCGCCTGGCCCATCGCGCGCAGGTTGGCGAGCAGATTGGCATGGCTGAGGACGACCCCCTTGGGATCACCGGTACTGCCCGAAGTGTATTGCAGGAAGGCGACATCCGAGGACACTGCGCGATAGAGCAGGGCGATCGGCTCCTGATCGAGCTCAGTGGGCGTCAGGACCTCGCGCAAGGCCGGCGCCGCTGCCCGCAGGAGGGCGCCAACGCCTTTCGCTTCCGGCACCGTGATGATGAACACCGCTTCCGCGTTGGCCAGGATGCGGGCATGCCGGCGCAGGTGGTCGGCAAGCTGCGCCAGACGAGCGGGTGGATAGATCGGCACCGGAATGCCGCCAGCGAGCAACACGCCGAAGAAACTCGTCAGGTAGTCGCGCCCGGTCGGCAACATCAGAGCAACCGTCTGCTGTGGCCGCAGACCACGCGCGACCAAGCCCGCCGCGATACGCCGCGACGCGCTCAGCAGATCGCCGTAAGACAGCGGCTGCGGCCGAAAATCGCCCGTCTCGCCCGCCCCGCTCGCGTAGAGCAGAACGTGCGTGCGATCCGCGCAGCGCTCGGCGTACCACTCCAGTACTTCGACCAAGGTCGCTGCCTGCACCGGGATTTCGCAGATCTTACCCTGCGCCGCTTTGTCGAGCGCGACGGCGGCCGGCTCCTGCAGGTCCCCTGCCCCGTTGATCAGGCGCCACAGGTCGGCCGGCGTTTCAGCTTCAGCCAAAGCGCTCTCCGGCAGCGACTTGCCAAACTCGGTGGCCAGTCGCAAGAGCAGTTCGACCCGCGCCAGGCTGTCCAGGCCCAGGTCGCGTTCAAGATGGCTACGCAGGCTGACTCGGCCCTGCCGCCCCGGCCGCGTCTCCTCGACCATCGTCGCGACGAGCTGCAGCAAGCGCTCGGCTGAAGCTTCAGGCAAATGCCGACCTGCTGCCCGTTCGCGGTTCACGTCCCGGCTCCTCCAAGCCGGGCCGACGGAGCGGGCGAACCGGAGCGGCCAGCCAGCACACCAATCGTACCCCCGGGGACGACCGACGAACGCGCTGGCAAATCGCGCAAGCCCGACGGCCGATCAGGTCGACCGGCAGACATTGATCGCCCTCGTCGGACACGGTGCGAGGCAGGCGCCGCAGCCGGTGCACCGGGTTTCGTCGACGATCGGTCGCGCGATCCCGCCGCGCTGCGGCAGAAAAAGGATCGCGCCGTTGAGACAAAGATCGGCACACACCCGGCACTCGACCGCGCGCGTGGCCAGACAGCCCTCGCCAAGCGCCGCGCGCAGCGACCACGCGCGACCTTCCTCGCCGCGCTGCAGCGCAGCGCTCGGACAAACACTGACGCAGGCAGCACAGAAAGTACATTCGCCGCGGACGAAATCGATTTCCGGATAGCCGCCGTCGCCACTGACGACGATACCCGTCGGACACACCTTGCAGCATGCTCCGCAGCGCGAGCAGGCCTGCTGAAAAGCGTGCTCGGCGAGCGCCCAGGGCGGGCGTAGCGGCTTCGGCCGGATACCGAATCGACCACGCAGGAAGTTCCGCCGGCTCGCTACATCAACCACGGCAAGCCCGCCGTGAGTCGATCAGCGGCTTCATCAGGCGTCTACCGGGACGAAATCGATGCGGCCACTCTCGAGGTCCGCGCGGACCAGCCTGACGCGCAGGCGGTCAGCCAGTCGGTAGCGCCGGCCGGTGCGCTGGCCCAGCATCTGGTGTTTCACGCCGTCGTACTGAAAATAGTCCTCACCCAGTTCCGAAACATGGACCAGTCCCTCGACATGAATCTCGTCGAGCGCGACAAACACGCCAAAAGGAACGACCGCCGCGATACTCCCCGCGAAGACCTCGCCGATGCGGTCGCGCATGTAATAGCATTTCAACCAGTTGAGCACATCGCGCGTCGCCTCGTCAGCACGGCGTTCGGTCTGCGAGCAGTGCACGCCCACCTCCTGCCAACTCCCAGGTGAGTAATGCTGCCCGGCGAGCACGGCCTTGATCGAACGATGCACCAGCAGATCCGGGTAGCGCCTGATCGGCGAAGTGAAGTGCGTGTAGTGCTCGTAGGCGAGGCCAAAGTGGCCAACGTTGTCTGGACTGTATAGTGCCTGGCGCAGCGAGCGCAGCATTACCGTCTGCAGCAGCAGAGCGTCCGGACGGCCGCGCACGTGCTCGAGCAGCAGCGCGTAATCGCGCGCCGTCGGCGTGTCGCCCCCACCCAGGGCCAAGCCGAACTCCGCGAGGAAGCTGCGCAACGCGACGAGCTTTTCGGCCGTCGGACCCTGATGGACCCGGTACAGACATGCTTGCCGATTGGTCTGCAGGAAATCCGACGCGCAGACGTTGGCCGCCAGCATGCATTCCTCGATCAGCCGATGCGCGTCGTTGCGATAGGCCGGAACGATCTGCTCGATCTTGCCCTGATCGTCGAACAGCAGCAGCGTCTCGATCGTTTCGAAATCGATCGCGCCGCGCTGCTCGCGCGCGCACTGGAGAACATGGAACAGGTCGTAAAGCACACGCAGATGCGGCAGGAACGCAGCGAGCTGCGGTTCCTCCGGCTGACCAGTGGCACTCAACGCGTTCCACACCTGATCGTAGGTCAGGCGGGCGTGCGAGCGAAAAACCGCCGGATAGAAGCGGTAATCGTCGATCTCTCCGCGCTCGCCAATCTCCATGTCGCACGCGACAACCAGGCGATCAACGCCGGGATTGAGCGAGCACAGGCCGTTCGACAGCTTTTCAGGCAACATCGGAATCACGCGGCGCGGGAAGTAGACCGAGTTGCCGCGCTCGGCAGCCGCCCGATCGAGCGCGCTCCCCGGCTGCACATAGTGGCTGACGTCGGCAATCGCCACAATCAGCCGCCAGCCGCTGGCGCGCCGCTCGGCAAAAACCGCATCATCGAAATCCTTCGCCGTCTCGCCGTCGATCGTCACCAGCGGCAGCTCGCGCAAGTCCACCCGCCCGCCCGCCTCGCCCGCCCCGACCTGGTCGGGCAAAGCCGCCGTCTCGGCCAAAGTCCCAGGCGAAAAAATGAAAGGAAGTTCGTGCTTGCGCAGGGCGATCTCGATCTCCATCCCGGGATCGGCGTAGCCACCGAGAACCTCGATGATGCGCCCGATCGGTTTGGCGTGCCGATCAGGCTGCTCGATGATCTCGACGACGACGACCTGACCAGGCTTGGCGGGCACGCCACCCTCTGGTGCTACCAGAATATCCTGGTTGATGCGTCGGTTTTCCGGTACGACAAGCGCGATTCCGTGCTCGACGAGCACTCGCCCGACGACCTTGCTGTTCGCCCGTTCGAGGACCTCGACGATGACCCCCTCACGACGTCCCCGGCGATCGACGCCGACGACGCGCACCAGAGCCCGATCACGATGCAGCACCTTCGCCATCTGCCGCGCCTCGAGCGACAGATCCTCGCTACCATCGTCCGGGACGAGGAAGCCATAGCCATCCGGGTGACCCTCCACCCGCCCGGCAATCAGACTGGCCCGCTCTGGCAGGATGTACGCCGCTTTGCGATTGCGCAACAACTGCGCCTCACGTTCCATCGCCCCCAGGCGGCGCTGAAACGGTTCGCACTCGTCCGGCCGGATTTCGAGCAATCGGCTGAGTTCGTCGAAGGCGACCGGCCTGCCTTGCTCGGCGAGCACCTGCAGGATCAACTCACGCGAAGGCAGCGGATGCTCGTAGCGCTTTGCCTCACGCGCCAGATGCGGATCGCGCGCCCTCAGCGCGAACGGATTGATCATTGACATTTACTCTTGATCCTATAGAATTCGCCTCTCGCTGGCGATGCCCAGGTGGCGAAATTGGTAGACGCGCTAGGTTCAGGTCCTAGTGGTGGCAACACCGTGGAGGTTCGATTCCTCTCTTGGGCACCAGACACAAGAAGCTCCGATCATTTGGAGCTTTTTTTTCGCCCACCGGCTCTTCGTCCTCCTCGCCGGGCGCCCATTGTACGCCTTCCAACACCATGTATGACCTGTTCGCGGCGTTTCGACCGAACTGACCCCGCGTGCCAAGGCACCGGCTGAAGGCAGGCGTCCGCGCGAAAGCACGCACTAGCACCCGGTCACCACCTGTTGCGTGGTCACGCCTGGCCCCCGCCGAGCGCGGCGCGCCGGACGCCGGGCTTCCCCGCATGCGAGGAGTCGCACCCACGCTGGTCAATACAAGGAGAAGATGGCACAATACGCTGCCGGAAAGTGGCCGATCGCGACCGCTACGAGAATGAGAACTAATTCCAATCCACTCACGTACCAGGAATTGAGATGACGATACGACCGGAACTAATCGAAAAGTTGCGCGCGAAACGCGCCAAGTTGACCCAGAACGTCAGCCCGGAAAAGCTGGAAGCGCTGCATGCCAAGGGTTTGCTGTCGGCCCGCGAGCGCCTCGACGCGCTGTACGAAGAGGGAACCTTCCAGGAACTTGGACTACATGCCGCCCACGCCGCAACGCATTTCGGAATGGCCGGACGCGCATTGCCTGCTGACGGAGTGATCGCCGGTAGCGGCTATGTCGGCCACACGCAGGTGGCTGCGTTCAGCCAGGACTTCAGTGTCGTCGCCGGCACGCTCGGCAAGATGCAGGCGCGCAAGATCACGCGCATCATGCGACATGCTCTGAAGATCGGTGTCCCACTGGTTGCTTTCAAGGACTCTGGCGGTGCGCGAATTCAGGAAGGCGTCGACGCCCTCTCGGGCTACGGCGATGTGTTCTACACCAATGTCCTGCTCTCCGGCGTCGTTCCGCAGATCGCCGTGATCTGTGGTCCCTGTGCCGGGGGAGCTGCCTATTCGCCAGCGTTGATGGATTTCGTCATCATGACACGCAGCAATGCGCACATGTTCCTCACCGGTCCGGAAGTCATCAAGGCGGTGACCGGACGCGCGACGACGATGGCCGAGGTCGGCGGCGCTGAAATGCACGCAACAGTCAGCGGTAACGCCCACTTCATCGTCGACGACGACCAGCAGGCGATTGCCCTGGTCAGGCAACTGCTGTCCTATCTGCCAGCGAACAACACCGAAGACCCGCCGCACAACCTGGCGGCGCCGATCGAGGAAATGGAAGATCCGTCGATCAATGAGTGCATTCCCGATAGCGCGTCGGCGCCGATGGACATGTACGCGATCATTCGCCGTATCGTCGACGGCGGCGAACTGCTCGAGGTGCATGCCGGTTTTGCGCGCAATGTCATCGTCGGCTTCGCGCGGATCAGCGGCGTCGTCACCGGTATCGTCGCCAACCAACCGATGGTGATGGCCGGCGCGCTCGATTTGAATGCGGCTGACAAGGTGGCACGTTTCGTGCGGACCTGCAACATCTTCAACATCCCCGTGGTAACGCTGGTTGATGTCCCAGGCTTCCTGCCGGGTGTCGAGCAGGAGCGCGGCGGCATCATCCGCCATGGCGCAAAGATGCTCTCGGCCTACGGATCGTGCACCGCACCAAAGATCACAGTGATTTGCCGCAAGGCCTACGGCGGTTCCTACCTTGCCATGTGCAGCCAGGAAATGGGTGCGGACATGGTCTTTGCTTGGCCAACTGCCGAGATTGCCGTCATGGGCGCGGAAGCTGCAGTCAAGATTCTCTACCGCAAGGAGATCAAGGAAGCGGAAGACAGTCAGGCGCGAGCTGCCGAACTGGCGCAGGAGTACCGTGACGAATTTGCCTCGCCCTACGTTTCGGCAGGCAACTTCTACATTACCGATGTCATCGAGCCGCAGGATACGCGCTGGATGGTCGCCCTCGCCTTGCGCAAGACGCTTGACAAGCGCGAACTGCGCCCGGCCAAGAAGCACGGCAACATACCCATGTAATTCCCTGCACAAGGACGACACCCCATGCTGACTGCCGCCATTCTCAAAGCCCTGCAGGTCTACGGTATTGCCACGGTCATCTCGGTGCTGGTCGCCGTGGTGATCAAGCTGATGGTTTCGCTGACCGGACGGATGGAAAGGAGCAAGCCGGTCGACATCCCGACGGGCACCGTATGTCCGGTCGGTCTTGGCGTTCCGGATGAAGACGTCGCAGCGCTCTCGGCGGCAATTTTTGTCGCCATGGGACCGCACCGCATACTGCACATCGCACCAAGCAGCCATGGCTGGGCCTCCGGCGCACGCGCCGCCCAGCATTCCCATACGCCCGCGCCCACGGGCCGTGGCCCCCGATAGAGGAGAGATATCAGATGCCCAGACATTTCAAGGTTACCGTCAACGGTCGTGAGTACGAGGTCAGCGTTCTCGAACTCGGCACCGGACAGACGCAAAGCGTGGCTGCTGCCGCGCCGGTTGCCGGCACTCTGGCGACCGCCGCCAACACCACCACCAGCGCTGCCGTCCCGGCGGCGGCGCCCGCCGCCGCGGCGCCTGCCGGAGCCAACGATGTCGTAGCGGCCATGGGCGGAGTGGTCGTCGAGGTCAATGTCAAAGTTGGCCAAACCGTTGCCGCCGGTGATCAGCTACTCGTCCTCGAAGCGATGAAGATGAAGACGCCGATTACCTCGGCGCGCGCTGGCCAGGTGACCAAGGTACTCGTCGCGGCCGGTGACGCGGTCGACGGTGGGCAGCCCCTGGTGACTATCGCCTGACCTGGAAGAGCCGGCAGGGACACACTCCTGCCGCCTGCAACTCGATGCGCCGGCAACCGCCTTTGCTTGTCCGGCGCGAGGACTGACGCGTATGGAAAGCATTCACTTTCTGGACCTGTTCCAGGGTATCGCGACACTCGCGGCCGCCGAGCCGAAGATCATGTTCGGCCGCATCTTTCTGATGCTGCTTGGCTTCTTGCTGATCTACCTGGGCTCGAAGAACATCCTGGAACCGCTGCTGATGATCCCGATGGGACTGGGCATGTCTTCGGTGAACGCGGGCGTGATGTTCCTCGAGGGCAGCAAGATGGGCACCTTGTTCGTTGACCCATTGATGTCGGACCCGGTCGACCTGATCAACATCCTGCAGATCGACTGGCTGCAACCGATCTACACGCTGACTTTCAGCAACGGCCTGATCGCCTGTCT
>NZ_JAVMKF010000047.1:0-43833 GCF_031732815.1 Accumulibacter sp.
GATGAACTGCTGGCCAATGCGTCGTCAGAACGTTGCGGCGCGACCCGTTGAACAAGCTTGAATCACCAGCGTTGTCTGCGCCAAGGAGGAAGCCGCGTGCGCACCCAGCACAGGCTCCATCGACCAGCGACCTGCTTGACCATCGAACACTGGACCGAGCCGAAGAATCCGGCGGATTCGGCGTTCGGCCACTTTACGCACAGCACACGGCCTTGTCATTCCGCAATGCAGCAAACGTCTCGCGCAACGCCTCACGCCACCTCTTGGCGCTGCCGGCAGAGTGACCACGGCGCCTGTTCAGCGCGTCCGGCGGTTGACCGAAACCTGCACGCCGAAACGCTGCCGCAGAGCCGGCTGTTTTGGTAAGCGCGGTGTATCCAGCGGGGTGACGAAGTGAGTTCAGGAAGCGCCGGCAAACACCGCTTTCAGGCTCGGTGCGTCAAGCACGCGCTTGGCCCAGGCCTCCAGGCGGGTCGTTTCGGCTGCGGCAAAGTGGCCATCGACCCATTCCGGCAAGGCGCCAAAACGGCAGCAGAGCAATTGCCGCAGCAAGCGCGCTTCGCCTTGCCCGATGCCTTTTGCCGGGCAACGTTCCATTGCCTGCCGTTCCCATTCTTTCGTAATTGTCGGCACCAGTTCCTCGCCATAGTCAAAGGTTTCGGTCACCACCTGGCGCAATTCCTGATTGCTCAGGCGGTCGATACTCGCCCCTCCAGCCGGATAGCGTGTCAGCGTGCCTGGATGCTCATGCGGGCGACCGGCGAGGAAAGCTCGCGCAGCGGTGGGAAGATATCGCGCAGGTGCTCGGGCAAGTCGTCCCGGAAGATGTATTTCATGACCAGAAGCGCGCTATGCAGGATAGCGCGCCGCGCCGCGCCGACTTGCGCGCAGTTCGTTGGCGGAAAGGTGGCGGATGTCGCGCCCATCGGGGCGGATCTGTCCTTCCTGCGGGCGGTAGAAACCGAGCAGAAGCTTGGCAAATGTGCTTTTGCCCGACCCTGAGGAACCCATCAGGACGCTCAGGCGGCCAGCTTCGAAAACCAGATTGAGATGGCGATAGAGCCAGGGATGCTGGTCGGAGTAGCGGGACGCGAGGTCGAGCGTTTCGATGCGTCCGCTGCTGTCTGCTTCGCGTGCGGCGCTCACGGTGTTTCAGTCGGCTGATCGAGAATGTCGCCCAGGCGGCGGACGGCGATCATCGCCTGCTGGAACTCCTGCCAGAGCCCGGCCAGGCGCGGCATCGGTTGGCTGAGCCGGGCGGCAAGCATCTGGAATGCAAGCAGCATGCCGACGGAAAAGCCCTCGTTGCGCATGACGAGCAGGGCGCCGGCGAGCGGTACGATCAGCGTCATCGCTTGCTCAAGTGCGTTGGTGGCGACGCCATAGCCGTTCGTTACCTGCCGCGTGGAAAATCCAGCCGCGAGATAGCCGGCAAGATACTCGCCGTAACGCTTCTCGGCCTGCGTTTCCATCGGCAGCGACTTGACCATCGCCATGCCGGCGACGTACTCGGTGAGAAACGATTGATTGCGCGCGCCGAGCAGGAATTGCTGATTCAGGCGCCGCCGGTAGAGCGGCGTGACGAGCAGCGAAAGCAGACAGATGAGTGCGAGCAGGGCAAGGGCGATCAGCGAGGGCTGCCAGGAGTACCAGAACATCGCGGCGAGAAAGATGAGCAGGAATGGCAGGTCGAGCACCAGCGTGACGGCGGCGCCGGAAACAAACTCGCGGATCGTTTCGACACCCTGCAGGCGAGCGACGAGCGTGCCGGTCGGGCGCGCCTCGAAATAGGGCAAGGGCAGGCGCAGCAGATGCTGGAAGACTCGCTGCCAAGCACGGCATCACTACGGTTGCCGGTGTGCAGGACGAGGTATTGGCGCAACCAGCTCAGGCTGGCGGTAAAGACCAGAAAGATTGCCAGCGCTATGCCGGGAACGATCAGCGTGCTGCGCGTCTGGTGCACGATGACCTTGTCGATGATGACCTGGGTAAACAGCGGTGTCGCCAGTGCGACGAGCTGAATAGCGAGCGACGCCAGAAGAACGTCACGCCAGATGCGGCGGTACTTGAGCAATTCCGGAACGAACCAGCGGAAACCGAAGTGCTCCGTTGGCCTCTCGCCTGCGTCCGTTCGTGGCGGCGCGGTTTGCTGGGTGAATTGCAGAACAAGCATAACTTCCCCGGCGAGTAGCGCTGCGCTCGTCGTCGTACCGACCTGCGCATCGCTTGGCCGCAGGCGGGCGATGCGTCCGTCCTTTTCGGCCAGCAGGAGAATTGCCTCCGCCGGCGTGCTGTGTGCTTGCTGGGTGTCCGGCGTGAGGAAGGCGCAGCAGGGATACGCCAGGTGCTGCGCAGTCGTTGCGTCGAAGGCGACGCTGGCCGAGTGCAAGCCGAGATGGGCGAGCGCCGCCTGCAGCGTGGCCAGCGAGCGCGGTGGTGGAAAGCGCTACTGGACGAGCACCGGGTCGCAGGGTAGGTGGTACATCTGGCAGGCGGCACCGACGAGCCAGAGAAATCCTTCCGGCGTCAGGCGGCATCGGTCAGACACCAGCACATCTCCTCGTATCCCGCTGGGGGCAAAACGTAGTGGGTTTCCTGTGGCGCCGCAGCGGAACGGTTCGCTGTCGGGTTGGCGCAAGCGCAAATTTAGCCCAATGTGGCTGATTCGGCCAGCGTTACTGACAAACTATTCAGTCAGCCAGCCAGCTCTCGGCGCTCAGGCGCTTGCCAAGTGCGCTGTCAATCGTCGTCGCCAGCGTCCTGAGGTTGATCGGCTTGCGCACGTAGCCGTCGATGTCGGCTGCCAGGCGAGCGGCGTTCTGGTCGTCGGCGGTGCTGGCGGAGAGCGCCAGGAGGACCGCCGCTCGTGGCTGGCCCAGCGCGCTGGCGCGCGCACGCAGTTGCCGGCAGGTCGCCAATCCCCTGATCAGCGGGAACTGACAGTCGATCAGGACGACCTCGAAAGGCCCCGTGTCGAGCGCTGCCAGGGCTTGCTCATCGTTTTCTGCCTCGACTACGCTCAGTCCGAGCGAGGAAAGCATTTCCCGACTGATCAGGCGGTTCACGGCATTTTCGTCGACGAGCAGCAGGCGGTGATCGGGCGCAATTCCTGCCGGCGGTCGATTTGCCGTCGCCGGCGCGGGCAGGTCAGCGCTGCCGCTCGACGCGTCTGGCGTCGCCGGTGACCGCGCTGGCAGCGTCGCGGAATACGGGATATGCACAGTGAACACGCTGCCCCGGTGGTCGGCCGCAGTGCTGCTCTGCCAGGCAATCGTTCCATCCATTGCGTCGACCAGTTGCTTGACCAGCGCCAGACCGATACCGGTACCGCCGTGCCGCCGGGTCGTTGACTGATCGCCCGGCGTGAAGGCCTGGAAGAGCGTCGCCTGACGTTCTGGCGGTATGCCGATCCCGGTATCGCTGATCGCAAAGACGATCGTCGGCTTGTCGCTGCTTTCCTTGCCCGCGGTGCGGCTGACGGTCAGGACAATCTCGCCGTGCTCGGTGAACTTGATCGCGTTACCGAACAGCTTGAGCAGGATCTGCCGTGTTCGCGTCGGATCGCCCAGCACGCGCGACGGCAGGTCGGGTGCCAACTCGAGTCGCAGGTGCAGGCCTTTGCGTGCCGCTTCCGCCGCGAACAGTTGGACGACGGTCTGTGCGACAGCGCCGGGCGAGAATTCGCTGCAGCGCAGGACGAGATGCCCTGCATCGATAGAGGCGAAGTCGAGAATGTCGTTGATCAACTCGAGCAAGGCGTCGCTCGACTTGCGCGCAGTGCGCAGCAAGGCAATCTGGCTGGACGACAGCGGCGAGTCGGCGAGCAGGTCGAGCGTTCCGATAAGCCCGTTCATCGGTGTGCGCAGTTCGTGACTCATCGTGGCCAGAAAGCGCGACTTGGCCTGGCCGGCGGCTTCGACCTGTCGCCGGGCCATGTCCAGCGCGCTGGCAGTCTGCTCGAGTTCAATACGTTGGAGAACCTGCGCCGTCGCCTCAGCCAGTTGCTCGCGTGCGGCGCGCAGCGTGATCAAGCCGTAGATTGGCGCGACGGCAGCAAGCGCGTAGCCGTGACCGGTTGCTTGCAGGAGCGAAACCACCATCGTGGTCAGCAGTGGTGGTAGCAACCAGATGAGCAGCGCCGAGCGGACCAGCGTCAGAAAGAGCGCGGCAACGGTGAGTGAGGCAAGCAGAACGATGAGGACCATGGCCGCCGCTTGCGGCGGAACGTTCGGGTAGACGAGCGCGACGCTGATAATGTTGTTTGCCGCCAGGACCGCGGTCATGGCGAGAAAGAGTCGGCGCGCGCGTTGGCAGCCGGCCGGGGTGGTCGACATCTGCGGCCATTGGCGAGCGAGGATGTGGCGCCAGACGCCAGCCGCGATCGCAGCCGCCAGAATGGCGCCAGCGAGCAGCGCAGGCAGGTAAACCGCGGTGATGGTGGCGATTATCGCCTGTCCGAAAACCATCGCGACGGCCGACGAACGCGCTTTCTCGATGGCGCGACCGGTCAGTTCGAGTTCGACGCGCAGCGTCTTGTCGGCGCTTGGCTGCGCGCACCCGGCCAGGCGGGGTCCGGTCATTGCCGAGCAAAGGCCGTTGGCTGGCCGGCCGTGACGAAGGCAAGCAGCGCGTTGGCAAGCGCGCCCGGTTGCTCGCTCATCATGGCGTGTCCGCAGTCGGCAAGTTCGATGCGTTCGCAAGCGGGCAGCGCGGCTAACAACGGCGGCAGATTGCGGCGTGGAGTCATGCGGTCGCGACGTGCGACGACCAGTAACGTCGGACAGTGCACCTGGGCGGCGGCGCGCAAACCGTTCTGGTAGTCGTTGCAGTTGGCCAGGTCGACGGCCAGCACACCGGGTGGGCTGCGCCGCATGATGGCCAGCATCAGGCCCGGCCCCCAGATACCGTGCCCGCGCTGACCTCCCGTACGCAGAAAGCGGCTGCTCGCCGAGTAGGCGGACATCATTCGGCAAACCTGGTCGGGAGCACTTGTCGCCTGTCCGAGCAGTGCGTCGGCGACCGGCATCGGGACCGACGTTCCGAGCAAGGCGAGGCGGCTGACGCGCTGCCGGTGGCGGGCTGCGCACTCGAGCGCGACGAGCGAGCCCATCGAGTGACCGACGAGCACCGCCTGGGTGACGCTGGCCGCGTCGAGCAACTCGGCCAGCCAGTCGGCGAGTGCTTCGATGCTGCGCAAGGGTGCGCCGGCGGACAAGCCGTGTCCCGGCAGGTCAGGCACCAGCACGTGCTGGCCGGCCGCGGCCAGGAGGTCGGCGACGCCCAGCCAGGCGTCGTGATCGTTGGCAGCGCCGTGCACGAGAACGACGGGCGAACACGGCCTGCCGGCCACCGAGCGTGGCGGCCCGCTGCTTGTCAGGTGGCAGCGAAAGCCGTTCACGGTCAGGTCCACAGCAGGTTTCCGCGCGCGGGTTCCAGGGGTCAGCGGTCAGGCAGGTACATCGGGTTCCAGCATATGTTCGAGGAAGGTAATGCGATCCTTCAGCAGCAGTTTGCGCTTCTTCAGGCGGCGCACGAGAAGCTCGTCCGGGGGTGGGTTGAGCATCAGGTGCTCGATCACCAGATCGAGGTCGCGGTGCTCGATCTGCAGCTCATGCAGGGTGGCGCGGGTGTGAGTCATCTGCTCTTCGGTCAGCATGGTCGGCAATTTCCCAGGGTTGTGATTCGGCTAGCCGAGCGCGCTTGCAGCCTGCAGCACGCAAGCCTGCCAGGAACGACAGTCAACCTGGCTTGCGCGTCCGCCCGGCTGCGCTTGCGGCCACCGTGGCGGCGGCGCGCGGCGAGTCAGCGTGTATGGTAGGCGTGCGACCGGGAAAAAACAACGGCGGCGTAGGATGGTTGCGGTGATGACCGCCAGCGCTGCCGCAGTTTTCGCCGCGTAAGCTGCTGAACCGCAGCCTGCGCATGCTCGGAAGGCCGACACCCATTCGCGCTCGGGAAGCCTGCTTGGGGGGGGGCGCCAAGAAACTCGCTGCACGGGCGCGTGACTTGCCGCAATGGGGTGCTTTTCCGACTAGAATAGAGAGTCGGATTGTAACCTTGAGATACCGCCGGGAGGAGGCAGATGGTCTATCACATTATCGTTTCGTTTGGGCGGGACAGGCAGTACGAGTTCAAGTTTTCGCACACCGATCTCGCTTCCGGCTCTCCTGAAGATGCGCGCCGCTGGTTCGACAAGGAGTTTGCCGACCTCGAGTGCGAGCCCAGCAATCCGATGGGCAAGGTGCTGATCATCGACAAGATTCTCAATGTTGCACGCTACGGCGGAGAACAGCGCTTCATCGACGGCAAGGATTGGGCGACCCGCTTTGCGCGCTACACGGCTCTCGCCCTCGGTCGCGACACGGTGCGTATCGATGTGGCGGCATTCAATATCGGCTACTGAGCGCGCGTGACGCCGGGCGGCGCGGTGTGTCGGTGTGACGATGATGAGCAAGGGATTGGCGCAGAGCAGTGTCGATGACGATGAGGACGAAGCAGTCAGTGGCGGATTCGCCGCGCTCCCCGGAGGGACACGCAACTACATTACGCCGCAGGGACACGCTCGTCTGGTCGCTGAACTGGAACACTTGGTACGTGTGGAAAGGCCGCAGGTAGTTGCTGTCGTGCAGTGGGCGGCGTCAAATGGGGACCGCTCGGAAAACGCCGATTACCAGTACGGCAAGCGACGTCTGCGCGAGATCGACCGGAGGATTCGCTTTCTCGGCAAGCGTCTCGATCTGGCCGAGGTCGTCGATCCGAGCCGGCACGTCAACTGCGAGCAGGTTTTTTTTGGCGCGACGGTGACCATTTGCGACGAGCAGGGAAGGGAAAGCACCTATCAGATCGTCGGTGTCGACGAAACGGAATCGGCGCGCGGGCGGATCAGTTGGGTTTCGCCGCTGGCTCGTGCGCTCCTCAAGTCGCGCGTCGGCGACACTGTCCGTTTCCGTAGCCCGGCCGGTTGGCGCGAAGTGGAGGTTGTTGCTGTCGACTACGCGCTGAGCGAAACTTGAGCGCTGGTGCCTGGCCGGTGCGCGCCGGCGGGGATGCGCTGCATGACGGAGCTGGCGACGATACGCCAAGTCGGACTTCAGGAGAGCACGAATGAAACCGCATGCCTTCGTTGCCATGCCTTTCGGTAGCAAGCCGGGGCACGACGGTCAGCCGATCGACTTCAACCGCGTCTATTCCGAATACATCGAGCCGGCTTTGGCAGCGGCTGGCATGGCCGTCTTTCGTGCTGATCGCGAGCAGCGGGCGGGTGATATCCGGACCGACATGTTCCAGGAGTTGCTGATTGCCGATCTGGTGGTCGCCGACCTCACCCTCGACAACCCGAACGTCTGGTATGAACTGGGGATTCGGCACGCCTTGCGGGCACGCGGCGTCATCCTGGTCCAGGGGCCGCGCGCCAATCAGCCCTTTGATCTCTACACCGATCGCAAGCTGCGTTATGGCTTGATCGGCGGTGTACCCGACCCGACAACCCTGGACGAGGATAAGCGTGCGCTGACCGAGATGGTTCGGGCAACGATGACCAGCTCGACGCGCCGCAAGGTGAGCCCCGTCTTTCAGTTGATTCCCAATCTCGAGCAGCCCGAGTGGCGGCGTCTCTTGCTCGCCGAGCGCAACGAGTTTTCTGCCGCGTATGCCAACTGGTCGAGCCGCATGGAGGTGGCCCGACAGAAGAACCGGCCCGGCGATATTCTCGTCCTCGCCGACGAAACGCCGGTACGCGCCTTGCATCTCGAAGCCAAGCGGGCCGCCGGCAATGCCTTGCTCAAGCTCGAACAATATGAGCTCGCGCTCGAACAGTTCGAGCAGGCGCTGGCGGTCGACGCCGACGACAAGCCGAGCCGGGAAAGGAAGGCAGTCTGCCTGGGCCGCCTTGGTCGCTACGAAGAAGCGCGTGAGTGGGTCCGCCAGCTCACCACCGACTATCCGCGCGACGCGGAATGCTGGGCTTTGGCCGGGCGTGTCGAGAAGGAAAAGTGGATTGCTCGCTGGCGCCAGCCGGGACTGACGCCAGCTCAGATGTACCAGGCGGCGACCAACGAAGACGCGTTGCTGGCGGAAGCTCTTGAACCGTATCGGCAGGCATTCATTGCCGACCCGGCGCATCACTATTCGGGGATCAACGCGCTGACCCTGCAACTCCTGCGCCAGCACTGCGGTGCTTCGGTTGCACAGACGCTGATCGACAATCTGGTTGGCGGCGTTCTCTGGGCCAGCCTGACGGCACAGGAACGTGATCGCCGCGATTACTGGGCGCGCGCCAGCTACGCTGAACTTTGCCTGCTGGTCAATCCGCTCGACAGCGTGCGCCGCGAGTATGGCAACATGGTTGCCGCGGCCAATGGTGACTGGTTCGCCCTGGACTCGAGTCGGCAGACACTCACTCTGCTGCGCGACATTGATTTTCGGCCAGTGGAAACGGCTGCCGCACTGGCTATCGTGGACCGCGAGATCGCGCGCAGCAGTCCACCGTTCGTGCCTCGCCAGGTCGTCCTCTTCAGCGGTCACATGGTCGATGCAGCACAGCGTGAGCCGCCGCGCTTTCCCGCCGAGCAGGAAGCGGTGGCGGCGGCGCGCATCGGCGAAGCGCTTGATCAGCTTGGCGTGGGGCCGGGAGACCTCGCCCTGGCGCAGGCGGCGAGCGGTGGCGATCTGCTGTTTCTTGAGGCGTGTCAGGCACGCGGCTTGCGCCTGCGGCCCATGCTGCCGTTTGAAGCACCCGAATTCATCGAACGTTCCATCTTGCCGGCCAGCAACGGCGAGCAGTGGCGCCAGCGCTATTTCGCCCTGATCGCCGGGCTCGACGAGCCGCCACGCATCATGCCCAGCGAACTCGGTCGGCTGCCGCGTGATACGCGCGGTGTCGAGGCGAACGCCTACGAGCGCTGCAATCTCTGGTTGCTGTACACCGCTCTCGCGTGGGGAGTCGACAAGGTTCGTTTTGTCTGTCTGTGGAACGGCGGTGGCGGCGACGGTCCGGGCGGCACCGCGCACATGTACGAGGAGGTGCGCCGCCGTACGGGGCGCGTCGTCTGGCTCGATACACGCAAGCTGTGGTGACCCGCGCATGCGGGCGGTGTGCGGCGAATTTCCAAGCCGGGCTCAGCCGCCGTTCTCGTTCAGCCAGCGCAGCGCAGCGCTCAGACAGGTATTCAGCGTATGGTGGTTGAGTCCTCCGGCCACTTGCGCCAGGAGCTCGTCGCAGCCGGCTGCATCGTCGCCATCGAAGCGCTCGAGCAGCGCTAAAATCGTTCCCAGCAGTCCTTCGTGCAGGCAAAGCGCTGCCCACAGGTCACGATCGACGGTGATTTGCTGCAGGATTTCCTCGATCGGCAGCCCAAGCGCAATCGGCATCATCGACAGGATGCCGGCCAGGAAAGCGAGGTCGCTGAGTTTGCGGTCGTGCACCCGCGTCGCCTCGACCAACAGTTCCATCATCCGCCCACGCAGTGCGGCCACTTGCAGGAGCGCCGAGCCGCTTGGATCGGCGCTGCCATTTTCCGGTGCGAGCAGCAGGAGCGACAACCAGCGCTGGATCTGGCGGCGACCGAGCAGGGTGATCGCCTGTCGCAGCGAAGTGACAGGCTGGGCGTAGCGGCTGCCGCGGTGGCCGACCGAGTTGACGACGCGCAGCAGGTTGAGCGTCAGCGCCGGCTCGTGTTTGAATGCGTCCTCGATTACCGGCGTATCGACGTCCAGGCCAACCAGGTTGATCAGCCGGATCAGCGCTGTCTGCGAGGCGGAAAGGCGGCGCCCGCTGACGATTTCAGCCTGGGCAAAGTAGCGCCCCTGGAAGAGCTGGAAGCCCACCTTGCGGCAGCGTTCGAGCTGCTCGTGGCTGTCTACGCCCTGCGCCAGCAGTTTGATCGGCAGGCGGCGCAGCGACCCGGCGAGATCGCGTAACTGGCTTTCGTCGGCAGTCTGCACGTCGATCTTGATGACATCAACGATTGGCAGGAGCGGCCGGCTGCGGTCATCGATCCCGCGGTAATCGGTCAGGGCGAGCGAATAGCCACGTTCGCACAGGGTTCGGCAGCGGCTCAGCATTTCCTTGTCGGGGATGTCGTCGATCAGCAGTTCGAGAACAACGCCTTCGTGCGGCAATAACTCGATTGCTTCCTGATGGAGAAAGACGGCATCAATGCCGATGAAAGCGGAGCGGTGGCCAAGCGCACTGCGCATGCCGAGATCCGCGTAAACGGCGCACAAGGCGGCTCCGCTGCTGCGCTCGTCGGCGCTCGCGCCACTTCGCCGAAGAAAAAGCTCGTAGCCGGCGAGTTCGTTCTTCTGATTGAGAATCGGTTGGCGGAAGAGGAAGGCGTTGTCGCGAGTGCGGTCGGTCATCGGAGGTTTTCGTCTTCGGCGGTGGTCAAGGGCAGACGTCGCGGCGGGTTCAGAAGGGCAGCCGCAAGTCAGGTCGTGCGGCGTGCAGCACGCGACGGAAGTCGGCCTGGATGCGCTCGAGCGCGCTGGCGTCGTCGGCCTCGAAACGGAGCACGACGACCGGTGTGGTGTTCGACGGACGCGCCAGCCCGAAGCCGTCGGCGTATTCGACGCGCAGGCCGTCGATCGTGATGATCTCCCTTGCTCCGGCAAAGTTGGCGTTTTGGCGCAGTTCTTCAATCAACGCGAAAGGTTCCCCTTCCCGCATGGCGATATTCAACTCGGGGGTTGAACTGCTGTCGGGCAATGCCGCCAGCAGCGCGCTGGGGTCGGCCGCGCGTGAGAGAATTTCGAGCAGGCGAGCAGCCGCGTAAAGGCCATCGTCAAAGCCGTACCAGCGCTCCTTGAAGAAGACGTGGCCGCTCATTTCGCCGGCCAGCGGCGCGCCCGTTTCCTTCAGCTTGGCCTTGACCAGCGCATGCCCGGTCTTCCACATCAGCGGCTCGCCACCGTGTTGGCGTATCCAGGGCGCCAGGCGGCGGGTGCACTTGACGTCGTAGATGACTGCCTGTCCGGGACAGCGCTGCAGCACATCGGCGGCGAAAAGCATCAGTTGACGGTCAGGAAAGATGATCTCGCCGTTTCGCGTCACGACGCCAAGCCGGTCGCCGTCGCCGTCGAAGGCCAGGCCAAGTTCGGCGTCGCTGCTCGCCAAGGCGTCTACCAGGTCGCGCAGGTTTTCCGGTTTCGAGGGATCCGGGTGGTGGTTGGGGAAGTTGCCATCCACCTGGCAGAACAGTTCGACCAGCTGGCAACCCAGGGCGCTGAAAAGCTGCGGCGCGAGACCGCCGGCGACGCCGTTGCCGCAGTCGATGGCGATCTTCATCGGGCGCGCCAGGCTGACATCGCCAATGATGCGGGCGAGATAGGCCGGACTGACGTCGGCGCTACGTGCGTGGCCACTGCCGGCATGCAGCCGGCCGGCGTCGACGCGCTGGCGAATCTGTTGAATCGCCTCTCCGGCGAGCGTCTCGCCGCCGATGACCATCTTGAGTCCGTTGTAGTCGGGCGGGTTGTGACTGCCGGTGACCGCCACGCAGCTCTGGCAGCCGAGTTCATGCGCGGCGAAATAGACCACCGGCGTCGGGACACAACCGAGGTCTATCGTATCCATGCCGGCCTGCCGAATACCTTCGCTGAGCGCCGCGGCCAACTCGGGACCCGACAGGCGACCGTCACGACCAACGGCAATCGCCGGCTGACCGCGTTCGATCGCCAGCGAACCGAGTCCCTGACCGATGCGGCGAACGATGTCACGGGTCAGCGTGCGACCGACGATGCCGCGGATGTCATACGCCTTGAAGATCTCGGCGGGCAGGGGAAGGCTCATGGCGGACCTCGTGCTGAAAGGGAAGAAAGGGCTAGTGCAGGATGCGCGCGACCTTGCTCTCACCGTCACCGCCCGCGGCGCCGTCGGCGAGGCCGCGCTCGGCTGCGGTCGAGGAGTGGTGCGCAAGCAGGCGCCAGCCACTGGCGCCACGCTGGAAGACATTGGTGGCCAGCATCACGCTGTGCGGGCGGCGCTGATCGCCGATGAACAGCGTTTCGACGGCGTTGTGTACGGCCAGCAGCATGCCGGTCCAGCGCACGACGCGCGACAGGCGGACGGTCAGCCGCGGGTTGTTGGCAAAAATGGCGCGCCAGCTTTCGCGTATGGCGGTGGTGCCGGTCAGGCGGTGGCCGGTGGGATGGATACAGATGATTTCCTCGTCATCCGCCCAGACATTCATCAGGGCGCTCAGGTCGGCCCGGGCGATCGCTTCGTAGAATGCCGCCTCAACGTCTTCCGGGCTGGCGAAAACGAGAATCATGGCGCGGTGTCGGCCAGGCAGGCAGCGAGAACCTCTTGCGGCGCGAGCCTGTTCAGACAGTCGAGGTGGCCGAGCGGGCAGCGGCGCTGAAAACACGGGCTGCAAGCGAGATGCAGACTCAGAATCGTCGCACGCTCGGAAAGCGGCGGGGTGAACGTCGGCGATGACGAGCCGTAAAGCGCGATCAGCCGGCGATCGAGGGCAGCGGCGACGTGCATCAGCCCTGAGTCGTTGCAGACGACGAGTGATGCGGCAGCGAGCAGGTCGATCGCCTGGCTCAGCGATGTCCTGCCGGACAGGTTGAGCGGCAGGTGCGTCGGTTTGGCCAGGGCGACGATCTCGTCGCCGATCGAGCGATCCTTGTCCGAGCCGAGCAACCAGACGGTATGGCCGGTCTCGGCGAGCAAGTCGGCGAGTGCCGCGAAATGGCGGGTTGGCCAACGCTTGGCCGGGCCGTACTCGGCGCCGGGGCAGAAGACGGCGAGTTTATCTGGCAGTTCGAGGCCGAGCGCTGCGCAGGTCGAGGCGCGCTCGCTTGCGTTGGAGCGCAGGCGCGGCCTGGGTAGCGGTCGGGGCAGCGGCGCGCCGGGCTCTTCGGCGAGTTGCGCAAAGCGCTCGGCCATCTGCGGCAGCGCGGTCTTGTCCAGAATGTGCCGCTGGTTGATCAGTCCGTAACGCTTTTCCCCGACGAAGCCGATGCGTTGCGGAATGTCGGCCATGAACGGCACGAGCGCCGACTTCAGCGAGTTGGGCAGGACGTAGGCGCGTTGATAAGCATTTCCGGCAAGCCGGCGCGCCAGTCGGTGGCGCGCCCGTAGCGAGAGGTCGCCGTGGGCAAAGGGGCTGTCGACGATCTGGGCAATTTCAGGCATACGTTCGAGGACCGGCGCGACCCAGCGCGGAGCCAGCGCATCGAGCTGCAGCCCGGGAATCTTTTCGTGCAGTCGCCTGCACAGCGGTTGCGCCAACACCGTGTCGCCAATCCAGGACGGAGCGACGAGAAGGGCTTTCATGAGCAGCGGCCAGGTCGGCTACCCGCGAACTCGGATAGCCGCCAGGTGATCAGTGGTGTCCGTTGGGCAGCTCGCCAGTGAAGACGTAGCGCGTGCTGCAATACGGGCACACGGCCTCGCCGTGCTGCGTGACATCGAGGAAAACACGCGGGTGCCTGGCCCACAGCGGAGAATCCTTGGTCGGGCAATGCAGCGGCAAGTCACCGGCGGTAACCTCGACGGGCTTGCTCCTAAGGTCTTGAGACATGAGCGCAACCTTGCAAACAGAGAACCGGAGTTAGACGTAGGCGAGCCAGTCCTCGCGCGCCGGCACACGGCCGTTGACGCAGTCGAAAAACAGGCTCTGAATTCGCGTCGTGATTGGCCCGCGCCGCCCTTCGCCGATCTGCCGGTTGTCGAGCTCGCGAATCGGCGTCACCTCGGCTGCCGTACCGGTGAAGAACGCTTCATCAGCGCAGTAGATTTCGTCGCGTGTGATGCGCTTCTCGATGACTTGCAGGCCCAGTTCTTCGGCGAGATCGAGGACCGAGGCGCGGGTGATTCCCTCCAGGCAGGACGTCAGGTCGGGTGTGTAGAGCTTGCCGTGCTTGACCATGAAAACGTTTTCGCCAGCGCCCTCGGCAACATAACCGTCGACGTCAAGCAGCAATGCTTCGTCGTAACCGTCGTGCGCTACCTCCTGGTGCGCGAGGATCGAGTTGGTGTAGGTACCAACCGACTTCGAGCGGCACATGTTGATGTTCACGTGATGCCGGGTGAAGGACGAGGTCTTGACGCGGATTCCCTTCTCCATTCCCTCGGCACCGAGGTAGGCGCCCCATGGCCAGGCGGCAATCGCGACATGCGTACTCACCGCGGTGGCGGCGATACCCATCGCTTCCGAGCCGTAGAAGGCAATCGGCCGAATGTAGCAGGAGTCGAGCTGGTTGGCGCGGACGACCTCCTTCTGCGCGTCCATCAGCGTTGCCTTATCGTAGGGCATCTTCATCTGGAAGATGTAGGCCGAGTTGAGCAGGCGTTCGGTGTGCTCGCGCAGCCGGAAGATCGCCGTACCTTTGACCGCCTTGTAGGCACGCACGCCCTCGAAGACGCCCATGCCGTAATGCAGCGTATGGGTCAGGACATGCGTGGTTGCCTCGCGCCACGGCACCAGTTTGCCATCGTACCAGATGAACCCGTCACGATCTGCCATGGACATGGTCTCTACCCCTCTTGCCAGATGCCTAGAAGGCCGAATTCTAGCCGATTTCGTGTCACGGTTGGCGGTAAAATGGCGCTTTGCTCCCCTTCCGGCAAGGTCTGGCTCATGGTCTGGAAACCCAACGTAACGGTTGCTGCGCTGCTTGAACGCGATGGCCGCTTTCTGCTTGTCGAGGAAGAGACCGAGTTCGGTGTCCGCTTCAACCAGCCGGCGGGCCACCTCGACTGTGGCGAGTCGCTGCTCGCCGCAGTCGTACGTGAGACGATCGAAGAGACGGCTTATCGCCTGCAGCCGGAGTTTCTGGTCGGTATCTACAACTATCGCATTGAAGAGCGGGATCTGACCTACTTGCGCTTCGCCTTCGGTGGCCGGGTGGCCGGGCACGAGCCAGCGCGGCCGCTCGATCAGGGCATTCTCGCAGTGCACTGGTTGACCCCGGACGAGATTCGCGCGAAGCAGGCGCTGCATCGCAGTCCCCTCGTCCTGCGTTGTGTCGAGGACTGGCTGGCCGGGCGGCGTTACCCGCTCGAACTTCTCGTCGACTACCATCGATGAGGTGGCTCGCCTGCCTTCTGATGGCTGGCGCGGCGAGCACGGTCAGCGCCGATACGGTCAGGGTCTGCTACAACTACGGGTGTCTGGCCGAGGCCGAGGCGCACTTCGAGGGAGTGCGCATGGTACAGCTCGCTGCCTTGCTTGGTGCAGCGCAAGACGCGCCTGACGAACGGGAGCGGCTGTCGCTGGCGGTCGGCTGGATGCTTGGCTGGGCCGGCGAACAGACGCCGATCGGCGCAGACCGGGGCGGAAACTTTGCCGATCAGGCTGTCTTTGGACGGATGGACTGTATCGACCATTCAACGACGACGACGCGTCTGTTGCGCCTGCTCGAAGCGCGCGGGTGGCTGCGTTTCCATCGGGTTGCCGAGCCGGTGCAACGTGTGCGTTACTTGGTGCAAGTGCATTTCTCGGCGCAAATCGAGGAAATCCCGGGCGCGTCAGAGGTGGGCGCAGGTCCGTCCGAGCCGGCACGGCATGTCGTCGATAGCTGGTTTCGCGACAATGGCCAACCAGCCGTAGTCATGCGTCTGGAGGACTGGCTGGCCGGGGACGAAGACCAACTGGAATCAGTAGCGATTGCCGGCCGGTTGCCAGAGTAGGCGACGCGGCTCGGATGTGCGTAGAGAGGCTGGAATGGATGCGGTGAAGCGGGGAAAGACGGTAGTCGTCGGCTTGTCGGGGGGGGTCGATTCGTCGGTCGCCGCCTTGCTCCTCAAGCAGCAGGGTTGGCAGGTGGTCGGCCTGTTCATGAAGAACTGGGAAGATGACGATACCGAAGAGTACTGCTCGTCGCGCCAGGATTTGATCGACGTGTTGAGCGTTGCCGACGTAATCGGCATTGATGTAGAAGTGGTCAATTTTGCGAGCGAGTATCGACAGCGCGTGTTTGATCGCTTTCTCAAGGAGTACCAGGCTGGACGGACGCCGAATCCAGACGTGCTGTGCAATTCCGAGATCAAGTTCAGCGTGTTCTTGGAGCACGCCGCGAAGATCGGCGCGGACTGCATCGCGACGGGTCACTACGCGGGTGTGCGCGAATTCGCCGGCGGATTCCAGTTGCTCAAGGCGGAAGACGGCACCAAGGATCAGAGCTACTTCCTCTACCGCCTCGATCAGCAGCAACTGGCGAAGACGATTTTTCCGCTCGCCGGCCTGTACAAGCGCGAGGTGCGCAGAATAGCTGCGGCAGCCGGACTGCACCTTGCCCTGAAGAAGGACTCGACCGGCATCTGTTTCATCGGCGAGCGGCCGTTCAAGGAATTCCTGATGCGCTACCTGCCACAGCAAAAGGGCGAAATCCGCTGCCTGGACGACGACCGCCTGCTGGGCGAGCACGATGGTGTCGCCTATCACACGCTGGGCCAGCGCAAGGGGCTGCACATCGGCGGTGTCAGAGGCGGCAAGGGCAGCGAGAATGGCGACCACGAAGCCTGGTTCGTCGCCAGCAAGGATCTGTCGCGGAACATTCTCTACGTCGTGCAGGGACACGATCATCCGGCGCTGCTTGCCGAAGAACTGCGCGCCGAAGAACTCACCTGGATCGCCGGCGACGCTCCGCATACGCATTGGGTCTATACGGCCAGGACGCGCTACCGGCAAGCCGATGCACCTTGCGAGATCGAGCAGGTCGACCGCCAGTCGTGCCTGATCAGATTCGCCGCGCCGCAATGGGCAGTGACGCCGGGCCAGTCCGTCGTCGTTTACGAAAGCCGTGTTTGCCTGGGCGGCGGCATCATCGTCTGAGCGGGCGACAGCGAGGGAAGTCAGTTGCCGATGAGCAACTCGAAGCCGCAGGCCTCGTCGCCGAAGCCTCCCATACAGGTGACTTCCCTGGCCTGCACGTGTTGCCCGACGATGCCTTCGACGACGCCGGCGATCAGACCACCCTCGAAATGGCACAAGGCACGGCCAACCGGCGTCAAGCCAGCGCAGGTGACGCACTCATGGACATCCACGTGGATGTGCTCGCGGGTCATCACCGGAACGCTCACCTGACCGATACGCAGTTGCTCGCACAGAGCGAGAAAATCGTCGATCTGCTTGAGCCCCAGATCCATGCCCAGTTTCTTGCCGGCGTAGTAGGTGATGGCCGATGCGCCAGTGCCGAGAACATCCTCCAGGGCGACCAGTCGAAGAAGGCGGTAAAGGCCGACGCCGGCCATGCCGCCGACCGCCGGGCGATGAACTTGTAAGGCGTTGTGAATGGCGACCGGCTCTTTCATTGGTTTCTCCAGGAGCAGGGCAACAGGCGGAAGCCTTCCCTGTGGGCAGTTAAGGGTCTGGTTTCGCGTGGTCGGCCGCGTGCCGGAAAGGCGATCAGGGCGAGTCTGTGGGTCTGCTGGCGGCTGGGACGAGCGATATCCATCCGATGAGTATATATTATATCTGGCCTCTGGGTCAATTTCCGAGCAAAGGCGACACGCTTGCTCCGGGCGTCCGGCGGTTGGGTTTGTTGTCGCGTCGGTAGAGCTTCAACTTCTCGCTGTCGCGACGGTCGGCCGGCCGCGCGCCCTCCCAGATCTTTCGCCAGTTTGCACTGGCGAGCGGGCTCTCATCCTTCAGCGAGCCCTGCACGAGCAGCAGGTCACAGCGCGTGCTGGCGGGCGAGTCCAGTCCGACGGTTCGTATGCGATCGAAATAGTCGAGCGAGGCAAGCAGCGAGTCGCCCAGGTTGCCATTGGCAATGCATTCACGTTTCTCGGGCAGGGCTCGGGCGAGCCCCGCCGATAGTGGGCGATAGCTCTTGCCGTAGTCGATCCATGGCATCCAGAGCGTCGCGATGAGGAACCAGAAAAGGGTCAGTCCGGCCATCCAGTGCACGATTCCCCGCATCGGCGAGCGCGGACTGGTGGCGATCAACCATGACCAGATCAGCGTAGCGAGAAGGGCAAGAGCGATCAACACGACGCTGAGCTGCGGCGTGAAACCGGGTTCCAGCCGGCCGACTTCGCTGGCCAGGCGTTCGGGCCAGCCGAAAGTCGTGGCAACCCAGCCTGCCCAGGCAAGCAGGGCAAAGAAGCTGAAGGTGATCATGGCGAACCAGTCGAAGGCGTTCGCCGCACCGCGTCGCAAGGACGAGACACCGGGGACGGCGAGCAAGACCAGCGAAGGCAGAAGGAGCAGGGTAGGCGCGCTGCGCGTTCCGAAGCAGACACTGATGATGACCAGCGAGGCGAGGAAGGCAAAGATCGGGAAGCTCAGTTGCCGGCCGAGCAATTGTCGGCGACGCGCCCATAGCGTCCACCCGGCGAGCGGGAGTGCCGGCCAGGCGTACCAGGTGAGGAGCAGCAGAACCCGCGGGAAACTGAGTAGCGGCTGGCTGCTGCCGGTCAATTGGAGCAATTCCTCGCGCCAGAACGCGTGCAGGAAATCCGGCCGCGTGGTGAGCAGCGCGAAAGCCCAGCAAGCGGCAATCGCGCTGGCGAGCAGCAGCGCAGCGAGCAACAGGAGCCCGGTCTGCCGGCGCTTGTCCGAGCGCCAGGCGACGAAGCCGGCGATCGGCAAGAGCGAAAGCATGGGCACCAGACCGTTGGCAAGGAAACCCAGGCCAAGCGCCACTGCGAAACAGCCAGCCCCGGCTAGCGGTTTCCGGTTGATCAGCGTCAGTCCCCAGTAAGCAGCGGTATGGGCAGTAAGCGCGGCGAGCATCGGCTGCGCCTCGTGCGCGTGAAACAGGAAGCCGATGCTGCCGGCAAGCAGCAGTGGAGCTGCCGGCGCTGCTGCGCGACCATGCAGTTCGCGCGCGGCGAGGAGAATGAAGCTGAGCGCCAGCAAGGTGCACACGCCGCTTGCGAGGCGTGCGCCTTCGTGCACCGGCAGGAGCCAGGAAGACAGGTGTGCCGTCGCTGCGGCAAGCCAGTAGTAGAGCGGTGCGTCAGGGTAGGGGCGGCCGGCGAGGCCCGGGGTCAACCAGTTGGCGTGAGTGACGATGTCGTGCACGACGCCAATGGTTACCGCATCGTCCGTCTTCCATGGGTCGTGGCCGATCAGGCCGCTGAAAATGTAGATCGCCAGCAGGAGCGCCAGGACCGCACCTCGCGGGTGCAGGCGGATCCCGTTGAGAGGAGAACTTTCCGGCTCAACTGACATGGGGCGATCGCTGGTGGGCAAAAAAAAGGCAGCCGACCGGCTGCCTTCGTCGCCGAAACCAAGACGGCGGGGCGCGCCGGCTCAAGCCGACTTGCGAATGGCGCCGTACTTCTGGTTGAATTTTTCTACCCGGCCAGCCGTATCGATGATCTTCTGCTTACCGGTGTAGAACGGATGGCAGGCCGCACACACTTCGACATGCAAGGCCTTCTTCATCGTCGACCGGGTAGTAAAGGTGTTACCGCAGGAGCAGGTCACCGTGATTTCGTTGTAGGCAGGATGGATAGTGGCTTTCATCTGGTGCTTTTCCTGTAGGTTGAACTGGCTCGTCGATCGTGCGCCGACAGCGATCGACCAGCCTGACCAATGAAAAAACGCGAATTATGGTGCATTTTCACGCCATCCGCAATCCTTCGTCGGGCTCACGGCCGACCGCCTTGACCGTACAGGCGGCTTCAGCGCAGGCCGCAGCGCTTGCGCATGGCCTCGCCTGGCGTGCTGCAGCTCAGGTAATCAACGCCGCATCGAGTCGAAAAATTCGGCGTTGTTCTTGGTGGCCTTGATCTTGTCAAGAAGGAACTCCATCGCCTCAAGGTCGTCCATGTTGTAGAGCAGCTTGCGCAGAATCCACATTTTCTGCAGGATATCGGGTTTGAGAAGCAGTTCCTCGCGCCGTGTGCCCGAGCGATTGACGTTGATCGCCGGGTAGACGCGTTTCTCTGCCATACGCCGGTCAAGGTGGATCTCCATGTTGCCGGTCCCCTTGAACTCTTCGTAGATGACATCGTCCATGCGGCTGCCGGTGTCGATCAGCGCGGTCGCGATGATCGTGAGCGAGCCGCCTTCTTCAATGTTGCGCGCAGCACCGAAGAAGCGCTTGGGCTTCTGCAGCGCATTGGCGTCGACGCCGCCGGTGAGAACCTTGCCTGAAGCCGGTTGAACCGTATTGTAGGCGCGCGCCAGGCGTGTGATCGAGTCGAGCAGGATGACCACGTCTTTCTTGTGCTCGACCAGCCGCTTGGCCTTTTCGATTACCATCTCAGCGACCTGGACATGCCGGGTTGCCGGCTCGTCGAAGGTCGAGGCGACCACCTCGCCGCGTACCGAGCGGGTCATCTCGGTCACTTCTTCGGGGCGCTCGTCGATGAGCAGGACGATCAGCGAGATATCCGGATGGTTGCTCGTGATGGCGTGTGCGATGTGCTGCATCATGACGGTCTTGCCGCTCTTCGGGCTGGCGACCAGGAGGCCGCGTTGTCCCTTGCCGATTGGCGCGATGATGTCGATGATTCGGCTGGTGATGTTTTCCTCGCCGCGGATGTCGCGCTCGAGCTCGATATGCTCGGCTGGGTGGAGCGGCGTCAGGTTCTCGAACAGGATCTTGTTCTTCGACGCCTCGGGGACTTCGCCGTTGATCCGGTCGACCTTGACCAGGGCGAAGTAGCGTTCACCGTCTTTCGGCGTGCGAATTTCCCCCTCGATGGTATCGCCGGTGTGCAGGTTGAAGCGCCTGATCTGGCTGGGGCTGACATAGATGTCGTCGGTGCTGGCGAGATACGAGGTGTCGGGCGAGCGCAGAAAGCCGAACCCGTCCGAAAGTGTCTCCAGTGTCCCATCGCCGAAAATACTCTCGCCTTTCCTGGCCTGGTTTTTGAGCAGCGCGAAAATCAGTTCGTGTTTGCGCAGACGGTTGGCGCCTTCGACGTTGTTGTTGACCGCCATGTCGAGAAGCTGGCTTACATGAAGTGCTTTGAGTTCGGATAAATGCATTTGCTGACGATGGAGAAGGGGGGCCGGACGTCCGCGTGCCGTCGTGGGTCAGACGACGGCCGGCGGAATGGCCACGTGCTCGGCGGGGCGCCGCTGTTGCGGCGAGAAGAAAGTACTCGAAGAGTGCCCGAAGCGTGAGTGAAGCTCAGGTGTCAGCCGATGGCTGGCCGAAACCGTGGGTTGCATGGAGCACCCACGCCACCTTCAGGCGCAGGGTAGCGACTTTAGATATTGCTGTCAATGAAGGTTACCAATTGCGACTTCGAGAGCGCGCCGACCTTGGTCGCCTCGACGTTGCCGTTCTTGAACAGCATCAGCGTCGGTATCCCGCGTATGCCGTAGCTGGCTGGCGTCTTCTGGTTGTCGTCGATGTTGAGCTTGACCACCTTCAGTCGACCGGCATAGTCGTTGGCCACGTCGTCGAGCAGCGGCGCAATCATTTTGCACGGGCCGCACCATTCGGCCCAGTAATCGACCAGCACGGGGCGGTCCGACTGGAGGACGTCGGCGGCAAAACTGTCGTCGGTAACATGGTGAATGTGTTCGTTCATGGGCTAGCCTCTAGCGGGATCTGGATGGGGTGCGTGGCCGAAGCGGGGGGGCGAGGCGGGCGGCAGAAGCGGGGTCGTTACAGACCGACCGGCAGCAAGCTCAGCCAGCCCCGCTATGCTAAACAAAAATCATCGTCATGGGAAGCCGTTGCTCTGTCTCGTCCGCGGCAAATGCGCTATAGTGAATCCGTCGCAGATTCACGAGACTAGACAATGGCCTACGTCGTTACTGAGAACTGTATCAAGTGCAAGTTTACGGATTGCGTCGATGTGTGCCCGGTGGATTGCTTTCACGAGGGGCCGAATTTCCTGGTCATCGATCCGGAAGAGTGCATCGATTGCACGCTGTGTGTCCCCGAGTGCCCCGCCGAAGCAATTCTCGCCGAGGATGACGTTCCGCAGGCACAGCGCCACTTCATCGCGCTCAATGCGGAGTTGGCCGGGCAGTGGCCGACAATCCTCGAACGCAAGGAGCCGCCGGCGGACGCCGATGAATGGAACGGCAAGACCGGCAAGTTGCAGTACCTGCAGCGCTGAGCAGGCATTTCACCCCGGTGACAGGGGAAACCATCAATTGATTCAGGAGGAGAGCAGTGGAAAGAATCTGGCTCGAAAGCTACCAGAAGGGGGTACCTGCCGAGGTTGATCTGAGCGAATTCCAGTCGCTCGGCGAACTCTTCGAAAGAAGCGTTGCACAGTACCGCGAGCGCGTCGCCTATATCAATATGGGCGTCGAGATTACCTATGGGCAACTCGACAAGCTGTCGCGCGACTTCGCCGCATACCTGCAATCGGTGCTCATGCTGCCGCCGGGTGCACGCGTCGCGGTGATGCTGCCGAACGTCCTGCAGTATCCGATCTGCATTTTCGGAGCGCTGCGCGCGGGCTATGTCGTGGTCAATGTCAACCCCCTCTACACGCCGCGCGAACTCGAACATCAGTTGAAGGATTCTGGTGCCGAGGTCATCGTTATTCTGGAGAACTTCGCCGTCACGCTCGAGGAGGTACTTGCCCGGACGCCGGTCAAGCACATCGTTCTGGCGCGCCTGGGGGACATGCTGGGCTTTCCGAAAGGCGCGGTGGTCAACTTTGTCGTCAAGTACGTCAAGAAGATGGTGCCGGCCTACAGTCTGCCGCGGGCGGTCGAGTTCCGCACGGCGCTTGGCAAGGGTGCGGCTGGTGAACTCAAGAAAGTCGCCGTCGCGCAGGAAGATCTTGCCTTCCTGCAATACACCGGGGGTACGACGGGCGTTTCGAAGGGAGCCATGCTGGTTCACCGCAACATCCTGGCCAATCTGGCGCAGGCGCATGCCTGGATCAAGCCCGAACTGGGCGACGCACAGCACATGGTGGTCACCGCCTTGCCGCTCTATCACATCTTTGCCCTGACCGCGAATTGCTTCACCTTCTTCAAGATCGGGGCAAGCAATCTGCTGATCACCAATCCACGCGACATCCCTGCCTTCGTTGCCGAACTGGGCAAGTATCCGTTTACAGTGATCACGGGCGTCAACACCCTGTTCAACGCGCTGCTCAATAACGACGCGTTCTGTGCGCTCGACTTCAAGCACCTGAAGGTGACCTTGGGCGGGGGAATGGCGGTGCAGAAAGCGGTTGCCGTGAAGTGGAAGCTGGTGACCGGCAAGCCGCTGATCGAAGCCTATGGCTTGACCGAAACGTCGCCGGCAGCAACCATCAACCCGCTCGATATCGCCGACTATACCGGCGCAATCGGCCTGCCGATCTCGTCGACCGAGGTCACCCTGCGCAACGACGCCGGGCAGGATGTTCCGCTCGGCGAACGCGGCGAGTTGTGCATCCGCGGTCCGCAGGTGATGAAGGGCTATTACAATCGGCCGGAAGAGACGGCAAAGGTAATCACCGCCGACGGTTTCCTGATGACCGGCGACATCGCAGTGATGGACGAAAGAGGCTTCGTGCGTATCGTCGATCGTAAGAAGGACATGATTCTCGTTTCCGGCTTCAATGTCTATCCAAATGAGGTCGAGGACGTGGTCGCGCAACATCCGGGCGTCCTGGAAGTCGCCGCGGTCGGCATACCGCATGAGAAGTCGGGCGAAGCGGTCAAGATCTTCGTCGTCAAGAAGGACGCCGCGCTCACTGCCGAGGTGCTGATCGCTCACTGCCGCGAGCACTTGACCGGCTACAAGGTACCCAGCCAGGTCGAGTTTCGCAGCGAGTTGCCGAAGACGAACGTGGGCAAGATTCTCCGTCGTGAACTGCGTGACGAGGCGCTCAAGAAAGCCTGAGTCGCTGCACCTCAGTTCTGCGCGTACTGCTGGAGAAACTCGGTGGTGACCGGGTGTTTGTTGCGCGAGGCATAGAAAAGTGGGGTCTTGCCGTTCTTGTCGACGCTTTCCGGGTCAGCGCCACGTTCGATCAGGACGCGCGCCACTTTCGGCTGGCCGGTGGCGGCAGCCAGGTGCAGCGCCGTCTGACCCGCGTCGCTTTTCGCGTTGACCTCGGCGCGCTTGTCGAGCAGAAGTTCGACCTCGGGCCGACCGCCGGAGAGCACGGCCGCGTGCAGCGGCGTCATCCCGATCCGGTCGCGCGCGTTGATGTTTGCCCCGCGTGCCAGGAGCAACTCGGACGCCTTGCCGCGGCGATGGAAGGCGGCCAGGTGCAGCGGCGTTCTGCCCAGCGCATCGGGTGCATCGACGTCCGCACCACCTTCCAGCAGCGTCTTGATTTCATTCAGGTCGCCACGCGTCGCCGCGAGCGTCAGCGGCGGTGTTGCACTGCTTGAAGCGCTTGCCGGAAGGGCGGCTGCGGCCGGTTTGCCGGTCGCCGCAGGTGGATGGTCGGCTTCCTTGCTGCAGGCGGTGACGAGGGCGACGGCGACGGCTATGACGGCCGGGGTGATGCAGCATTCAAGTCGTTTCATGCGGGAAAGTCTCCTGCGGGGCAAGTCGGTGATTCTCCGGTGACCGGATATTACCATTGCTCCCGGCGAGCAAGTCCGTTCGAGAAACCGTCCGGGGCTGGGCAGGCTGCCGGGGTGTTGCCGCACGCGCTGGCCGCTGGCCTCGTCGACGACCCCGGGCGTGCGGCCGATCGCCCTGATTGTTCGGAGGAAACTCTATGTTGATGAGGATAGATCATTCGGTGCTGCTGCTCGTCGACTTGCAGGAGCGTCTGCTGCCGGCGATCGACGATGCGGGCAGCGTTGTCGAGGCGAGCGTCTGGTTGACGAAACTCGCCGGGCAGTTGCATGTCCCGGTGATTGCTACCGAGCAGTATCCGCGCGGTCTGGGCGCCACTCTGTCCGAATTGCGCGCCTGCCTGCCGCCGACAGCCAGCAGGGTCGAGAAGATTCACTTTTCGGCACTGGCCGATGGGGGGGTGTTCAGGGCGGCCGGCGGCGATCGTCAGCAGTTCGTCGTGGCCGGAACTGAAGCACACGTCTGTGTCCTGCAGACGGTGCTCGACCTGCTCGCTGCCGGTCGTCAGGTCTACGTCGTCGAGGATGCGGTCGGCTCGCGGCGCAGTTCGGACAAAGCGCTCGCCTTGGCCCGCATGCGCCGTCATGGCGCCGACATCGTCTCGCGCGAGATGGTTGCTTTCGAGTGGCTGCAGCAGGCGGGAAGCGATATCTTCCGTCAGGTCAGTCGCGACTTCATCCGTTGATCGCCTGGCTGCGCAAGTCCTGATCGCTGCCAAGTTCCAGCGCTTCTCTCCGCTGGACTAAACGGGACGCGTAGACGGGCAGCGCAAGGCATTTCGAGTGAGCAGAAGAGGAGCAAGACATGGGAAAACTCGCTGGGAAGGTGGCTATCGTCAGTGGTTCTGGTCGCGGCATTGGTCGGGCAGTGGCGCTCAAGCTGGCCGAGGAGGGGGCTCGCGTCGTGGTCAACGATGTTGACCAGGCGCCGGCGTTGGCGACGGTCAGCGCGATTGCAGACAGCGGTGGCGAGGCGATTGCCTGTGTCGGTAGCGTGACCGCGACCGATTTCGCTGAACGCTTCGTGCAAAGTGCGCTCGACCATTTCGGTGGGCTTGACATCATCATCAACAATGCCGGATATACCTGGGACAATGTTGTCCAGAAGATGAGCGACGAGCAGTGGCAGGCAATGCTTGAAGTGCACCTCACCGCGCCCTTCCGCATTCTGCGTGCGGCGGCGGATTTCTTGCGCGCGGCAGCGCGCAGCGAGAGCGAGAGTGGTCGGGAAACCTTTCGCAAAGTGGTCAATGTGTCGTCGATCGCCGGCGTCGGTGGCAACGCTGGGCAGGCCGGCTATGCTGCTGCGAAAGCGGGAATCGTCGGGCTGACGCGGACGCTGGCCAAGGAGTGGGGCCGCTACCGGGTGAACGTCAATTGCGTTGCCTTTGGTCTGATCAACACGCGCCTGACCGGCGCGACAGCCGGCGAGGCGGTGCTGGAGATCGAAGGTCGGCAGATCAAGGCAGGGGTCAACCCGGACCTGATGCGCCAGATGGCGGCAATGATCCCGCTCGGTCGGGGCGGAACGCCCGAGGAGGCGGCGGGAGCGATCGCCATGCTGTGCTATCCGGAAGCCAACTACGTGTCGGGCGAACTGCTCGTCTGCGCCGGTGGTTTCCGCATCTAGGTGAGAGGTCGACGGCGATGGCGGTGAGCGGAGCGCATGCCTGCGGCGAGGCGCGACGCTTGTGGTTGAAGCAGGCTGGTGCTCTCGCCGGCGCTTCGCTGTTGCCGCTCCCTGTGATGCCGGCCGCCGAAGTGTCGATCGTGCACGCCTTGCCGCGATTGGCGTTGGTGATCGGTAATGCGAACTATGGGCAAGCGCCGCTGAACAACCCGGCCAATGACGCGCGCGCATTTGCCAAGGAACTGCAGCGGGTCGGGTTCAGGCTGAGCTTGCGGCTCGAGGCAAGTCGGCAGCAGATGAGTGAGGCGATCGACGCGTTCTGTGGCGAACTCGCGCGCAGCAGAGGCGTCGGTATCTTCTACTACGCCGGGCACGGCGCGCAACTCGCTTGGCGCAACTATCTGATTCCGGTCGATGCGCGGCTCGACAAGCTCGCCGATCTGCAGACGAAGACGATCGAGCTCAATTCACTGCTCGCTGGCCTGAAGCAGGCGAAGAACCCGATGAACATCATCATCCTCGACGCCTGCCGTGACAACCCGTTTGGTACGCGCTTGCCGATCGAACAGCCCGGCCTGAGCCAGTTTGATGCGCCGCCGGGTTCGCTGCTCGCCTATGCGACTGCGCCGGGGAATACGGCGAGCGATGGCGACGGCGCCAACGGCTTGTACACGGAGAGCCTCCTGCGTGAGATGAAGGTGCCGGAAACCCGGATCGAAGACGTTTTCAAGCGCGTACGCCTGGCTGTAAGGCGCAGCTCGGAGGGCTTGCAGATCCCATGGGAGAGCACCTCGCTTGATGACGACTTCTTTTTCTTGCCGCCGCAGGAGCTCAGGCGAAAATCCGAAATTGAACTGGAAAGGCTGTTCAACGAGGAACTCGCTCTCTGGCAGGAGATTCGGCTGGCGAAGGAACCCGCGCACTTGGAAGAGTACCTGCGCCGCTATCCCAGCGGAAAATTCTCCGAACTGGCGCAGTTTCGACTCGACCGCTTGTTGAAAGCCGGGGGCGAGAAGGCGATTGTCATCCAGGAGGCGAGGGACAACCCATTCAGCAAGGGTAGCGCGCGGGTAGACACGCAGTTCAAGGTCGGCGAGTGCTGGCGCTACCGCGAGATCGACCTCTATACGAGGCTCGAACTGCGCCGGTTCAGCAACTGCGTGAGCGCGATTACCGAAGGCGAAGTGCACTTCAACGATGGCAGCCTGGTGACCGATCTGTTGGGCAATTTCATCAAACGGCCGCCGGGTTGGCACTACACCGGCGCGCAGTTCTACATTCAGGAATATGCGCTGGGCAAGCGCTGGTCTACCCGTTTTCGCGTGCTGACGCCGAATGGTTTCGACAGCGAAACGGAGTTCGACTTCAGGGTAATCGAGCGCGAGCAGATCACCGTGCCAGCCGGGACTTTCACTGCCTTTCGGGTGGAGGGCGACGGCTGGGGCCGCTCACCGCGGGGAGTGGTCAAACTGCGCGTGGTCTATTGGATCGCGCCGGAAATAAAGCGCGTACTGGCTTCCGATACGAAGCGGAGCCATTTTAATGGCAGGGTACTCAACAATGAGCGTCTCGAACTGACGGCCTACACTCAGTTCCAGCAGAACGGCGATGGCGGGCCAGGCCCCGCTTGCGCCAGCGGTCACGGCTGCCGGGAGTGGCAAGAACAAGGTGACGAGGTGACAAGGTCGAGGTGACAAGGTGGACCGGGCGGAAGACGGTGCCGCCGGGTGCGTTCGCTTGCGTCTGGTCAACCGTGCTGGAGGGTCAGAGCGCCAGCGTATCCTGGCGCTTGCCGATCAGCGGCCCTTGACGTACTGCAGCGTGATTTCGGCGATGCGCTTGCCATACTGGCGGGCGGTCGCCAGGTCGCCTTCGGGGGGAGCCAGGTCGGCGCCGATATCGGAATCGCTCTGCGCCATTGCACCAATGAACGAGCCGAGTCGGTTGATGTCGTTGCGGTGGGCCTGCGAACTGTTCGCTGGCAACATGCCGGTGCCGACCCAGATCATCGAGTGCTGCATGGCCAGCGTGACGAAGGACATCAGCGTTGCGTACTTGTCGCCGTTGAGCGAGGCCGAGTTGGTGAAGCCACCGGCAATCTTGTTCCGCCAGGCCTGGGCGAACCAGGGCTTGCTCGAAGCGTCGGCAAACTTCTTGAAGTCGGCGGATGCGTTGCCCATGTAGGTCGGTGCACCGAAGATGATGGCATCGGCGGCATTGAGTTCAGCCCAATGGTTTTCGCTGAGGTCGTTGACGGGGTAGAGCGTCGCGCTGGCGCCGGCAACCGAGCAGGCCCCCTGGTGGACGGCGGCGGCCTGTCGCGCCGTGTGGCCGTAGCCGCTGTGAAAGACGATGGCGATCTTGACCATGGAGGACTCCTGGTAATGGGGTGAGAGGCAGAAGCGCGCGGTCGGTTAGCGTATGGCCTGGCGCGCGGCGGTCAGTCGGATCAGGTCGCCGACGACGCCGGCGAGCGCTTGCTGCAGCTTCGGGTCGTCCAGCTTGCCGTCGCCAATGACCTTGGCCGCATGGCCCACGGCGAGTTCGTTGGGCGACACGAGGACGCCGAGCCGGGACAGGAGAAGGCGAACGTAGGGCAAGCCTCGGATACCGCCGAGGGCGCCGGGTGAGGCGCCAAAGATGGCGGCGGTACGGCCGGAAAGTGCTTCCGGCACGCCGGCAGGGGCCGGGCGTGACAGCCAGTCGATCGTATTCTTCAGCAAGGGTGTGAAAAAGCTGTTGTATTCGGGCGAGGCGATGAGGAAGCCGTCGTGCGCCGCGAACAAGTGTTTCAACTCGATGACGCGCGCCGGCATGCCGGCAGCTTCGAGGTCGCCGTCATAAAGGGGCAAGGTATCGGCTTTCAGGTCGAGCAGCGTCACTTCCGCCCCCTGCTCCTGCGCGATGGCCACGGCAGCGGCGAGCAGTCGCCGATTGAGCGAATCCTTGCGGCCGCTACCGGCAAAGGCGAGCAGACGGACTGTCGGTACGGGCATTCTTCGTCCTTTCAGAGGGGCTGGTCTATCGCTTCGAACAGGATTTTTTCCGACAACTCGTCGACCAACTCGGTTCCCAGTACGACAGAGTCGTTCTGCTCGGCGAGGCTGGCGCCATCGTTGGCGGCTGGCACCACGCCAGCTGTGTCGAAGCTGCCAACGGCATCCAGGTAGGTCGCGCGGCAGCAGCGAGGCGCTCGCGCCTGGGCCGGGCGTCCGGGTGTGCGCGGGTGGTGAGCCAAGGTCCCTCGACGGTGATCGCTGTCACCATCGAATGGCAATACTGTCGGGGCTGTTTGAAGATCAGATCAGGCGAAAAATCCAACCGGGCATGCGCTCGGCTGGCTGCCGGCGGTCGCCGCCTGGCATCGTCAGCATGGTAGGAGAGGGGGCGAGAAACTCGTCATGTTCGGCCCGTCGCGGTGGGCTTTGCCGCCAGAACGTGGGGGAAACCGGCGATTCAACCATGTCGCCCTCAGCTCTGCAGGCCACCGTCCGGCTTGGTCGAGACTACTCGGTCAGCGGCTCCAGCGGGACGAGGTTCGGCCGTGCGCAGCCTCATCTCCGGCTTGCTGATCACTTCGTCAAGGCCAGACGAGTGGGCAGATCGACAGTGCTGCCCGAACGATGGGTAGCGGCGGGAGCGAGGATCGCCGGCTTGCCAGCGTCCAGCCCCGGCGCGCTGCACTGCGCTGGCGGCTGGCTCCGGCCATCCCTGTCCACGCAGAGGCTTTGCGGTTTGGCGGGTTGACAGGGTCTGTCCGAAAATTCGACGCGTCCGTTGTACTGGCATCTGAAGAGTGAGGCGCCCAATGCGGCTTGGCTGGCTTGCAATCCGAGCACTACCACCAGCAGGCTCAGCAATTTCATGGATGACTCCCAAACTTGTCTCTAAGGTGCATGGGCTGCATCTTTGCACGTCTGTGCCGGCGAGCCAGTGTCGAAAATCACGTTTGTCCACCTGCCCCGTAGCCTCCGTGCGGTCGGGGTCAACACGGCGAGTGCGGCGGTCTCGAGATGGCCATCAGGCGTAGGCGGTGGCGCCAGCTTGCTGCAGTGAGCGCACTCATCTGTCACGCGTGACGCCTACTCGCGCTATACTCACGTGTTCTATTCCGGCCCGGCCGGGCCGCCTGTCTCGCGTCGTCGTGGCAGCAACCGAATTTTCCGAGGAACGCAATGGACAGCTTGCTCGCCGAGGTTTCGCAATTCTTCTCGCTGGCCGCGACGGGCAGCCTGGTCGACTGGTCGGCGGCGGCGGTGACCAGTTTTGCCTTGATTGCCGCGGCGGAAATCGGCGACAAGAGCCAGCTCGTGTGCATGACGCTTGCTTCCCGCCATCGTCCGGCGCCGGTCATGCTCGGTGCGCTGGCGGCCTTTGCCGTGCTCAATACCTTGGCCGTCGTGTTTGGCGCGGCGATTGCCAGTTGGCTGCCCGAGTATGTGGTCGGCGCGACGGTAGCGGTGCTGTTCGCCGTCTTCGGCATCCACGCTCTGCGCGCCAAGGACGAAGACGATGACGAGGAGGTCGAGGAAAGGAGTGGCCACGGGATCTTTCTGACCACCTTTCTGCTCCTGACGGTGGCTGAGTTTGGCGACAAGACGCAACTCGCCGTCGTTGCCTTGAGCAGCACACACGCGCCAGCGGCCGTCTGGGTCGGCGCCACCGCCGCACTGGCGATGACGTCGGCGATCGGTATCCTGGCAGGCCGGACCATCCTGCAGAGGATTCCGCTTGCACTTCTGCACAAGCTGAGCGGTGCCTTTTTCCTTGTCCTGGCGGTCGTTGCGGCTTACCAGGCGTATGGCGCCTTTACGGGTCGGTGAGCCGCCTGAGCGAGCGCCTGGGTCGGCGCGCCGGCGGGCTGCAGCCTTACCGCGCGCCGGGCCGTCGCCTCCTCTGACTGTTGCCGAGGCGGCCTGATGGCAGCGGATGAAATTGCTCCGGGTTTGCCCGGCCGCACGCGCCAGCGGTTGCCGGTGGCCGTAACTCCAGCGCTGCGCGCGGTGTGGGCTTTCTCGGTGCGCGCGTTCTGGCTGATCTATTTCGCCTTCGTCCTCCTTATTCTCGGACTGCGCTATCTGGTTCTTCCCGGCATCGAAGCCTATCGTCCGGACATTGAGCGGGAAGCCAGTCGGGCGCTGGGTCTGGCGGTGAGCATTGGGCGAATCGAGGCCAGGTGGGCTGGCCTCAATCCTGATCTGATTCTTTCCGACGTGCGCATTGCTGACCGCAAGGGGCAGCCCGCGCTCGCCTTCAGGCGTGTCGAGAGCGTTCTCTCGTGGTGGTCGCTACCCAGTCTGCAGCTTCGCCTGCGCCTGCTGCAGATCGACCAGCCGACGCTGCATCTGCGGCGCGAGGTGGACGGGCGCTTTTTCATTGCCGGCATCGCGGTCAGCGAGGAGGGCAGCAACAACGATGTCGCCGATTGGGTTCTGGCGCAGAAAAGCATTCGCGTAAGTGGCGCTACCGTCGTCTGGGAGGATGCGAAACGCGGTGCTCCTCCGCTCACCCTGCAACAGGTGAATTTCGCGCTTGACAACGACGGCCGCCGCCACCGTTTTGGTCTGACTGCCGTTCCTCCGACCGAATTCGCCTCGCCGATCGATCTGCGCGGCGATTTTCGCGGCAAGGACATCGAGCAGGCCAGCACGTGGACCGGGCAGGCCTTCGCGCAGCTCGACCAGGTGGACCTGGCCGTCTGGCGCGCCTGGCTGGATTACCCGGTCGCCTTGCCGCGCGGACGCGGCGCGCTTCGCCTGTGGGCGGATTTCGCCGATGGTGGGCTGCGCGAGCTGACCGGCGACTTCGCTCTGGACGACGTGAATCTGCGTCTGGCACGCGATCTGCCGGCACTCGATCTGCTGCACATGTCGGGCCGTGTCGGCGTGCGCTTCCTGGCGGATGGGGCGAGCGTCCAAGCGCGTGGCGTGCAGCTCACGACACGACCGTCGGAAGCGGCTCGTAGTAGCGCTGAGCTGGGCCTGCGCATTGAGCCCAGCGACTTCGCGGTCGACTGGCGACGGCAGAGTGACGGGCAAACAGTGCACGGGAAAGCAAGCGCGAGCAGCTTTGAACTCGCCACGGTTGCTGCGCTGGCGGCTTATCTACCGCTCGATGCCGGTTCGCGCCGACTGCTCGACGACTTCGCCCCGCGCGGCAAGATCAGCGAACTGCGAGCGGCCTGGCAGGGGAGCGTGGATAGATTGAACAGCTACACGCTGAAAGCACGTTTTGACGACCTGGCGTTGAAAGCGCGCGCCTACTTCCCGGGCGTATCCGGCGTCTCCGGTGTTGTGGATGCGAACGAGAAGGGGGGCAGCGCCGAACTGCGCGCCAAGGCGGTGACGCTTGATCTGCCGAGGGTTTTCCCGGAGTCAGCGATTGCGCTTGATACGCTGAACGCACAAGCCCGTTGGAAAATCAGCCAGGGGCAGCTTGACGCCGAACTGCTGCGCGCCGAATTTGCCGGTCCAGACGCCGCCGGTGCGGCGCGCGGCACGTATCGCTTCAACGGCGAGGGTCCGGGCACGGTCGACTTGACCGCCTCGCTGAGCCGCGCGGAGGCGCGCGCCGTGTGGCGCTACCTGCCACGGGCGGTCAATGCCGATGCCCGGCACTGGGTGCGCGATGCGCTCAAGGCGGGTAGCGCGAGCGAGGCGAAGCTCGTTCTGCAAGGCGACTTGGCGCATTTTCCTTTTCTCGACCGTACGCAGGGCCAGTTCCTGGTGACAGTGAAGGCGCGTGATGTCGTTCTCGACTACGCGCAGGGATGGCCCGCGATCAGCGGAATCGAGGCGGATTTACGCTTCGAGGGTGCCGGCATGGTCGTCGAGGCGAAGCGCGGAGCCATTCTCGGTGCGCGCCTCGGGCCGACGCGAGCCCAGATTGCCGACTTCGATGCACCGGTGGCGACGCTCAAGGTAAAGGGAGTGGCCGAAGGCGAAACGGCAGAGTTTCTCAAGTTCATCGCGCAGAGCCCGGTGGCGGCACAGATTGACCACTTTACCGCGCCGATGGGCGCCATCGGCAAGGGGCGGCTCGATATCGGTCTGACGATACCGCTCGCCGAGGTGCACCTGCCGGAGTCCAGGGTCGACGGCAGCTACACCTTCCTCGCCAACGAAGTGACGGTCGATCCGGCGCTGCCGCCTCTGCGCCAGGTCAATGGCACGCTGAACTTCAGCGAGAAGGACCTGCGCGTCAATGAAATCGCGGCCAGCTTCCTGGGCGGCCCGGTGAAGATCAGGGGCAGTGTCCAGGGTGGGCGCGTTCTGGTGACCACCAGCGGGACGATCGCTGCCGAGGAAGTCCGCCGGCGTGCCGAGCTGCCGGTTTTCGAAGCGCTTTCCGGCAGCACCACCTATCGGGCTGAGATCCGTATCCGCAAGCGCGAGGTCGAACTGGTCATCGAGTCGAATCTTGTCGGTATCGCTTCAACGCTGGCCGCGCCGTTCGCCAAGGCGGCCAGTGACGTACTGCCGCTACGCATCGAGAGCGCTGTGTTACCGACGGCGGCGCAGCGCAGTGGAACTCCAATCGTACGCGAGCAGTTGCGCGCAACGCTCGGCAGCATTCTCGGCCTGCAACTGATTCGCCGCAAGCAGGGCGATGAACGCGTGCTTGAGCGTGGGGCGATTGCCATCGGTCGGCCGCCGGGGCAGATTCCCGAACGTGGCATCGTGTTCGGGATCAGCGCGCGGCTGGTCGATCTCGACTATTGGCGGAACGTCTGGCGTGGGCGCGGCAAGGATGGCGCCTCATCCGCCGGCAGCAGCCTGCCGCCGCTCACTGTCGACCTGAAGGCAGACGAGCTGGTCATCCTCGGCAAACACTACAACGAGGTCAGCGCCGGCATCAACGGCGCGGCGGCCCAGTGGCGGGGCTATGTGAACGCGCGTGAGGCAATCGGAAGCTTTCAATGGGACGGGACCGGCGCCGGCAAGCTGAGCGCGCGTTTCAAGAAATGGCGGCGCCCGGAAAAGACCAGTGAGCAAGGCAGCACGAGCGAACTGCTCGACGAGTTGCCAGCGCTGGATATCGTGGTCGACGATTTCATCGTCGGCGACCACCACTTCGGCCATCTTGACGTGCAGGCGCACAACGACGGCGGCATCTGGTTGCTTGACCGGATCGTGTTGAGCAATCCCTTCGGCAGCCTGACCGGGCGGGGGCAGTGGCAGGTGGCCAACGGCAATCGCACGCAACTGGATTTTGCCCTGGAAAGCAATGATGTCGGCAGGTTGCTCGATCGATTGGGCCATGGCGGAACGATGCGTGCAGGCAATGCGACGATGAACGGCCGGATCGGCTGGCAAGGGTCGCCGGCGGCGCTCGATTACGCGACGTTGAGCGGCGACATGGCGCTTGAAGCGAATAAGGGCCAGTTCCTCAAGCTCGACCCTGGTGCAGCCGGCAAGCTGCTCGGTCTGATCAGCCTGCAGGGCTTGCCGCGCCGTTTTCTGCTCGATTTCGGCGATGTGTTCAGCGAAGGCTTCGCGTTTGACCGGATCAGCGGGAAAATGACGGTGAGCAGCGGTTTGATGCGCTCGGATCGCCTGCAGATCGACGGGCCGGCGGCGCGTGTCGTGCTGCGTGGAGAGACCGACCTGAAGCGGGAAACGCAGCGTCTGGCGGTCAGTGTGCAACCTGAACTCGGGGGCAGTGCGGCGCTCGGTGTTGCCGTGGTCAATCCGCTGGCCGGCGTGGCCACCTTGCTGGCGCATCGAATGCTGCAGAATCCGCTCAACCGGGTTTTCGCGTCCGAGTACCTGATTACCGGTACCTGGGCCGATCCCAAGGTGGAAAAGCTGACCCGTGCCAAGGCGGCGCCGGCCAGTGTGCCCTGATCGCTGGCAGCATAGGTGCTGTCGGCCGAATGGAGAGTGTATGAACGAATCGACTGGCGGGCAGGCGCACCGGCGCTGGCGCGTTGCCGCACTGCAAATGGTTTCTACGCCGCGCGTCGCTGACAACCTGCACAGCGCTGCGCGGCTGATCGACGAAGCGGTGGCGCAGGGGGCGCAACTCGTGGCCCTGCCCGAGTATTTCGCCATCATGGGGATGAACGACACTGACAAGGTGAGCCTGCAGGAGGACGCCGGTGGTGGGCCGATCCAGGATTTTCTCGCCGCGGCAGCCGCTCGCCATGGCATCTGGCTGATCGGCGGATCGCTGCCGCTGCGCACTGACGATCCGGGCAAGGTGTTCAATTCCTGTCTGGTTTATCGCCCAGACGGGCAGCGTGCGGCGCGCTACGACAAGATCCACCTCTTTGGCTTTCGCCAAGGAAACGAGAACTACGACGAAAGCGCAACGATCAAAGCGGGTACTCGGGCGGTCGCCGTCGATACCTCGCTTGGCCGCGTCGGATTGTCGATCTGCTACGACCTCAGGTTCCCGGAGCTTTATCGCGCATTGGGTGTCACAGACCTGCTGGTCATTCCGGCGGCATTCACCGAGACGACCGGGCGGGCGCACTGGGAAATCCTTCTGCGCGCGCGGGCAATCGAGAATCAATGCTACGTCCTGGCGGTGGCGCAGGGCGGTCGGCACGAAAACGGACGCGAGACGCACGGCAACAGCATGCTGGTAGACCCCTGGGGCGACATTCTCGCGCGCCAGGCGAAAGGGCCGGGAGTCGTCATCGGCGATCTGGAAGAAGCACGCCTGGCGGAGGTTCGCGCCAGTCTGCCGGCGCTTCGCCACCGGGTAATGTGAAGAGAAGGCAAGGCAAGCTCGACCCACCCGCAGTTGTCATGGGAACCACTGTATGACCGCCAGAAACCAGACCCTGCTGACGCAGGCCAGGAACACCCTGCTCACTCCCTATGGTCTTGACCAGGCCGATTTGCAACGCGTCTTCGGCCGGATCATGGCGCATCGGGTCGACTATGCCGACCTCTACTTCCAGTACACGCGTTGCGAGGCGTGGAGCCTCGAGGAAGGAATTGTCAAGGCCGGCAGTTTCAACATCGACGAAGGCGTGGGCGTGCGCGCGCTGGCCGGCGAGAAGACCGCCTTCGCCTATTCCGACGACATCAGCGCACAGGCGCTCGACGATGCGGCGAGCGCTGTGCGCGCGATTGCCGCGGCGGGTGAGGAACGGCGGGTGCCGCTGACCCGGCGCAAAGGCGGGCATGCGCTCTATGCAGCGAACGATCCGCTCGCCTCGCTGGACGCGGCGAGCAAGGTCCGCCTGCTCGAACGGCTGGAAGCGCTGGCGCGTGCCGAGGACCCGCGGGTCAAACAGGTGATGGCGCATCTGGCTGGCGAGTACGAGGTGATTCTCGTCGCGGGCAGCGACGGACGGCTGGTGGCCGACATTCGACCGCTGGTACGCGTTTCGCTGACCGTCATCGTCGAGGAGAACGGTGAGCGCGAGCAGGGCTCGTCCGGCGGCGGCGGCCGGACCGACTATGCCTTCTTCAGCGATGCGCTGCTGCAGACCTATGCGCGGGAAGCCGTACATCAGGCGCTGACCAATCTCGGTGCGCAGCCGGCACCCGCCGGGACGATGACGGTCATTCTCGGTCCTGGCTGGCCGGGAATTCTGCTGCACGAAGCGGTCGGTCACGGTCTGGAAGGCGACTTCAACCGCAAGGGAAGCTCGACGTTTGCCGGGCGCGTGGGCAGCCGGGTGGCCGCCGCGGGCGTCACCGTGATCGATGACGGTACGCTGCCGGGTCGCCGCGGTTCGCTCAATATCGACGACGAAGGCAATCCAACGCAGCGCACCGTGTTGATCGAAGACGGGATTCTGCTCGGCTATCTGCAGGATAGTCTGAATGCCCGCCTGATGGGCGTGGCCTCGACCGGCAACGGGCGGCGCGAATCCTTTGCTCACCTGCCGCTGCCGCGCATGACCAATACCACGATGCAGGCTGGCGACCGGCACGCCGAGGAAATCATCGCCTCGGTCAAGAAGGGAATCTACGCAGTCAACTTCGGCGGTGGTCAGGTCGACATCACGAACGGCAAGTTCGTCTTTTCGATGTCCGAAGCCTATCTGATCGAGAACGGCAAGGTCGGCGCACCGGTCAAGGGCGCGACCCTGATCGGCAGCGGACCGGAAGCGATGACGCGGGTTTCGATGATCGGCAATGACTTGCGCCTCGACCCCGGCGTCGGCACCTGCGGCAAGGATGGACAGAGCGTACCGGTCGGCGTCGGCCAGCCGACGCTGCGTATCGACGGTCTGACGGTTGGCGGAACCGCCTGACGGCCGATCCCGCCGGGCGCTTGCCTGCAATGGTCGCCGCCCGGCGGTGTACAATCGCTGACCTTGGACACGGCTGGAGGCGTTGCGATGCTTGGGAAAGTAGCGTGCCGTTGGTGTTTTGTCGTCTTGGCGCTGTTTGTGCACGTGTCGGCGGCGGCTGAGATTGCCGACATCAATTCCGCGATCAACAAGGCCGGCCGCCAGCGCATGCTCTCGCAGCGCATGGCCAAGTGCTTCTTCCAGATCGGCCTGGGGGTGGACAGCGATCGTTCGCGCCGCGTTCTCGACGCTTCGGTAGCGCTTTTCGAGCGGCAGCTTGGCGAGCTGAAGAGCTTTGCTCCGTCGCCCGAGATCCGGGAGACTTATCAGAAGTTGGACAGGGCTTGGGTGGCGTATCGCCAGGCGCTGATCGCGGCCGTACCGAAGCAAGCCGAAGGCGCACGTATCCTGCAACTGTCGGACGAGGTTCTGCGCCTCGCGCATCAGGGTACGCAGCAACTCGAAAGCCGTTCCGGCACGACTTCCGGCCGCCTGGTGAATATCGCGGGCCGCCAGCGCATGCTCTCGCAACGGATGGCCAAGTTCTACCAGGCGGCGGCTTGGGGGATTGGCGGCGAGCAGACGGGGGCAGAAATCGACAAGGCACGCAGCGAGTTTGTCAGCGCGCTGGACGAACTGAACGCGGCGCCGACGAACAATGCGGCGCTACGCGAAGAACTCGACCTGGTCAAGCAGCAGTGGATGTTCTTTGCGAACGCGCTGAGTCAGCCTGCCGGTGCCGACAAGCGGCCGCCGACCACGGTGGCGACGACCAGCGAGCGCATTCTGGAAACTATGGAAAACGTCGTTACCTTGTACGAAAAGCTTGCCAGATAACCGGTTACGGCCCCCCGTCGCCCAGCCGAGTGGCGCCGGCATCCGCCTTGCCCGCGCCTTGCACGGCTATAATGCGCGGTTTTCGAGCAGGGTGCTCCGGCGTGCAGGTGCCCATTTCGCAGTTCGGCGAAGCTGATCGGGGCAGCGGCCTGTCGTAGTGCCCAGTGCCCCCTGTCGCACGCCTGCCTGCCCGGTGCGCCAAGCAGCACGGTCGGTTCAACATCTTTGGAGTGCAGATCATGTCGCCGCAGTTTGTCGTCCAGCCGCGGAACAGTGTCGTTCTGACGTGGGCCAGAGAGGCGGCAAGGCCGGGCGCACAGCAGGTTGAGGGTTGGAGCGAGCGATGACCAGCTTTGCCTTGACCGTCTTTCTGTCGGCGTTTCTGCTTTTCCAGATTCAGCCGATCATCGCCAAGATGATCCTGCCGTGGTTCGGCGGTTCGTCGTCGGTGTGGAGCACTTGCCTGGTCTTCTTTCAGGTCGAACTGCTGCTGGGCTATCTTTACGTTCACGTCTTGCACGAGTGGCTGGCGCCACGCCGGCAGAATCTGGTCCATTGCGCCCTGTTGCTGGTCAGCCTGGCGACGCTGCCGGTGGTCGCCGATCCGGCGTGGAAAGGGATGACGCTCGACAACCCGACGTGGAACGTTTTGCTCGTTCTCGCCTCGGCCGTCGGCTTGCCCTATCTCCTGCTGTCGACGACCGGTCCGTTGATGCAGGCGTGGTACGCCCGGGCTTTCGCCAGCTTGATGCCGTACCGGCTGTACGCCCTGTCGAACCTGGCCTCGATGCTCGCCTTGCTGAGCTATCCGGTCTTGGTCGAACCCAACTTTCCCGTTCTGGCGCAGGCGCAAGGCTGGTCGTTCGCCTATGTCGCGTTCGTCGTCGCGTGTTTCGCCAGCGCCTGGCAGTCGTGGCACGGCGTCGCGAGCGAGCGCGAGAACGCGGCGAGCAGGCCAGAGACGGCGCCGCCAACCTGGCGCGAATGCCTGTTGTGGGTCGGCCTGGCGATGAGCGCATCGCTGCTGCTGCTGGCCGTTACCCGCCATCTGACGCAGGACGTGGCGCCGGTTCCCTTCCTCTGGGTGTTGCCGCTGAGCATCTATCTGCTCAGCTTCATCCTTTGTTTCGATGCTCCGCGCTACTACCACCGGCGTGGCTTTCTCTGCGCGCTGCCGATCGCTTTCCTGACCCTCGACGTCGTTCTCGAAGGCGCCGGATTGGGCGTGCCGGTGCTGGTCGCCTTGCTCGCCGGTTCGCTCTTCGTCTTCTGCATGGTCTGCCACGGCGAGCTCGTTCGGCGGCGGCCACCGGTACGTCACCTGACGCTGTTCTATCTGATGCTGTCGATCGGTGGAGCTTTGGGCGGAATGTTCGTCGGCCTGCTGGCGCCGGCGATTTTCAACGCCTACTACGAATTGCCCATCGGTCTATTCCTGTGCGCCGGACTGGTGATCGTCATCCTCTGGCAGGAGGTTCGGCCGGGTTGGCGCTGGCTGCTCGTTGCCGCCCTGCTTGCCTATGGCGTCCGCCTCGGGCAGATCTCCTATGACTACGTGGCCGACTATCGGCGCGTCCTGCGCAACTTCTACGGTCAGTTGCGCATCGACGACGTCAGCTACGACGATCTGGGGGTGAAACGCCGGATGCAGCATGGCGAGGTTTACCACGGCGAGCAGTTCATGGCCGAGCAGTATCGGCGCCAACCGACCGCCTACTACTGCGAGAAATCGGGCATTGGTCTCGCTTTGCGCAGCCTGGCCGGTGACCCGCCGCTGAAGATCGGCGTGCTTGGTCTGGGCGCCGGGACGCTGGCTACCTATGGCCGGGCAGGCGACCAGATGCGCATGTACGAAATCAACGAGCAGGCGCTGGAACTGGCGCGCAGCGAGTTCACCTACCTCGCGGATTCCCCGGCGGAGATTGCGCACGTGCTCGGCGACGGGCGGCTGATGCTCGAACGCGAACCTGCGCAGGGCTTCGACCTGCTGGCCATCGACGCCTTCTCGGGCGATTCGATCCCAACTCATCTGCTCACCATCGAGGCAATGCAGGCGTATCTGCGCCACGTGAAGAACGACGGTGTGCTTGCCGTGCACATCACCAACCGCTACCTCGACCTGCGGCCGGTGGTCGCTGCGGCGACCGAGAAACTTGGCCGCGTGGCGCTGATTCACCAACTGCAACGGGAAGAAGGCGACGCCTTCTGCCGGCGGACAGTGTGGGTAATGATCGCATCGGCCGAGCGGGCGGCCAGCCTGTCGGCGCGAATTCCGGGTGCCGAGGTGCTGGTCGCTCGTCCGGGCTTCAGCCTGTGGACCGACAGTTTCTCGAACCTGCTGGGAATCCTGCGTTGAGCGGCTCGCCCTTCGCCGAAAGGAGATCACGTGACAACTTCAGCCGCGGGTGAAAGCCCGACCATCGTGCGCGGTGTCTGCCCGCACGACTGTCCCGATACCTGTGCGCTCGACCTGACGGTGCATGACGGTCGGGTGATCAAAGTGGTCGGCGCCGCGGACCATCCGCCGACCGACGGCGTATTGTGTACCAAGGTCGCTTTCTACCCCGAACGGCTGCACCACCCCGATCGGCTGCTCTTTCCGCTGCGTCGGGTGGGCACCAAGGGGCCAGGCGCGAAGTTCGTGCGCATATCCTGGGACGAGGCGCTGGCGACGATCGTCGAGCGTTTCCAGCGCATTATCGCCGAAGACGGCGCCGAGTCGATCGTTCCCTACAGTTATGCCGGCAATTCCGGTCTGCTTGGTTACGCTTCGATGGACCGCCGCTTTTTCCACCGCCTCGGGGCTGCCCAACTCGACCGCACGATCTGCGCCAGCGCCGGCGCCATGGGGTATGCGGCGACGATCGGCGCGATGCGCGGCTTCGACCCGGAGAACATCGTCGACGCCCGCCTGATCATCCTCTGGGGGACGAACAGCGTCGTCTCCAATCTGCATTTCTGGCGACTCGTGCAGCAGGCGAAGCGGCGCGGCGCGCGTCTCGTCGCGATCGATCCCTTGCGCACGGCGACCGCCGAGAAGTGCGATCAGCACCTGGCGCTGGTGCCGGGGACCGACAGTGCGCTGGCCCTTGGCCTGATGCACGTCCTGATCCGCGACGGGCTGCTCGATCGCGACTACATCGACCGTCACTGCATCGGCTTTGCAGCGCTTGCCGAGCGCGCGGCGGAGTATCCGGTGGACCGTGCGGCAGCCCTCTGCGGGATCGACGCAGGCGAGATCGAAGCACTCGCGCATGCGTATGCGACGACGCAGCCAGCCGCCATCCGCACCAATTACGGGATCAACCGGACCGCCGGCGGCGGTATGGCGCTGCGCGCGATCGCCTGTCTGCCGGCACTCGTCGGTGCCTGGCGGCATCCCGCCGGGGGGGTTCTGCTGTCGACTTCGGGCAACTATCCGGTGGCCAGCGCAGCGCTCGAACGGCCCGACCTGATGCCGCTGCCGCGGCCGCGAACGATCAACATGAGCACCATCGGCCACGATCTTCTACACGCTACACCGCCGATCAAGGCGCTCTTCGTCTACAACAGCAACCCGCTGGCGGTTGCGCCGCAGTCGGGCGAGGTCGTGCGCGGCTTTGCGCGCGAAGACCTGTTTACCGTCGTGCACGACCTTTTTCAGACGGATACGGCGGACTACGCCGACCTCGTGCTGCCGGCTGCCAGTCACGCCGAGCAACTCGACATTCACAAGTCGTACGGGCATCTGTACGTGCAGGTCAATCGGCCGGCGATTGCGCCGATCGCCGAGGCGCTGCCGAATACCGAACTCTTTCGGCGTCTGGCGCGGGCGATGGGGTTTCGCGAAGCCTGCTTTGCCGACAGCGACGAAGACCTTTGCCGGCAGGCTTTCGACTGGCAGGACGAGCGCCTGGCCGGACTCTCATGGGAGAAACTCAAGGCCGACGGGCACGCCCGGCTGCACCTGCCGCGTGGCGCCGCGCCTTTCGCCGACGGGGCCTTTCCGACACCGTCCGGCAAGTGCGAGTTCTTCAGTGAAACGCTGGCGCGCGCCGGTCTCGATCCGCTGCCCACCTTCATCGCACCGCGCGAATGGCGGGAAAGCGATCTCGCCAGCGAATTTCCGCTCGCGCTGATCACGCCACCGGCGCGCAATTTCCTCAATAGCACTTTCGCCAACTCGGCGCGTTTTCTCGCCCAGGAAAAGTCGCCCGCCGTCTGGCTCCATCCGGTCGACGCGGCCGCGCGCGGCATCGACGGAGGCGAGTCAGTGCGCGTGTTCAACCGGCGCGGCGAGTTTCACGCGCGTGCTGTCGTCAGCGAACGCACACGCGTCGGCGTCGCGCAGGCAACGTCGATCTGGTGGCGCAAGCTGTCGCCCGACGGCCGCAACTGCAACGAAGTGACCAGCCAGGAGCTCACCGACATGGGCAGCGGCGCCACCTTCTACGATTGCCTGGTCGAAGTGTGCCGAATCTGATCCAACCTTCGATTCCGCGTTCTATGCACTTCACCGTCAGAAGCCGCCGAGTTGCGCGGTTCGCTGTATCAACCTTCGATCGCTGCGCTGTGCTGACCACCACATCGTGCCGTGGACGGTGCGACGCCGGAGGTGGCCTGTGGCATGGTCCTCGCGTCGGCCATCCGAGCCGCGGCGTAGGAAGCGAGGAATGGGGGAGTGGGTTCTGCGGATCTCTGGACCATGGGCAAGTGCGCACCGGGTGCCTGGCCGTGGCAAAGTCTGACGATTTTTCGGCCGCACTTCACTGCACCCTCAAGTTCAGCCACTATTGGCCGTTTCGTATGGCATCCCACCAGGTCGACAGGTAGCGCCACGCGGGTCGCTTGGACGCGGCCGGCTGGGCTGCACGTCGCGAAGCAGATTCACTGTCCAAATGGTTGGCGCCGCTTCTCTTGGCAAGCTTCGCGGCAGGACTCGTTCTAGCGATTGCAGGGCGCAGGCAGATGGAAGCTTCATACAAGCTGATTGCGAGGATTCACGAAGGCGCTTCGCTGACCCTCTGGAGAGCGCTGCGCGCCTCCGATTCTCGGCCGGTGCTGCTGAAGACCGGCCGATGTGCGGACGACGACGCAGTCGCGGCGGTGCACAACGAGGCGGAGCTTCTGGCGAGCGTCGCGGGCGAAGGTATCGTCCGCTTGCTCGGCATCGACGAGAGCGATGCCATTCCGCGACTGATTCTCGACGATCCGGGCGGCATTCCGCTCAGTGATTGTTTCACGGCCGGCAAGCCGGACGTCGACACTTTTCTGTGCATCGCTTTGCAGGCCGCTCAGGCGCTGGGCAAGGTTCATTCCGCCGGGATCGTCGTTGGCGACATCAACCCGGAGAACTTTCTCTATCAGCCGGAGCGTCGCCAACTCAGACTGCTCGGGCTTGCCGCCGCCATTCATGGTCCTCGGGCCCGGCAGCCGTTCGATTCGCCGACGAGACTTGCCGCATTGCTGCCCTATGTGTCGCCGGAACAGACCGGGCGGATGAATCGCGGCGTCGATCAGCGAAGCGACTTCTACTCGCTGGGCGTGATGTTCTACGCGCTGACCACGGGCCAGCTTCCATTCGTCTCCGACGATCCGCTTGAGATCGTTCACGCCCACCTGGCGGTCGTTCCACCCGATCCGACCACGCTCGACGATGCCATTCCGGCGACGATCTCGCGGATCATCCTGAAGCTGATGAGCAAGACGCCTGAGGA
>NZ_JAVMKF010000048.1:0-8083 GCF_031732815.1 Accumulibacter sp.
ATTGATCTCCACGTTAAGAAGACACGCTGTCCGCGATATAGGTTCCCTCGGCATTGCCCTGCGGCGCGGGCAACTACTTGGAAGAAACGACAAGGCGGGAGAATGGCGTTGCCTAACATGGATGGTGATAACTGCACGACTCCATTCCCGAATTTTCCATGACGCGGAGTTGCCCATTCGATGTCAGTACTTTTCCTGATGAATGATCTCCGCTCAGAACCGCACTGAACCGTACTGAACTTGTCCAATCCATTACAATCAGACCAAGCATATGGATTTTGATGACCCTGCGTTGCCCAACCGGAAAAGGTAATGATGTCGCCCTCAACCACTTTGACCGTTGATTCAAGCGCCGCTCCGATAGTCGTTGCCACCGACTTCTCCGATGGCGCTGCAGTATCTGTTGAGCGCGCCGCAGGCCTCGCCTCCGGACTTCATAGGCAGTTGCATGTACTACACGTTTTCAACGACAGCATCTGGGCAACTGTCGCCAGCCTTTACAACACCTCCCACTGGCAGGGCGAAGACCCCGTTTTAGCGACACGCCGCCGATTGTCGGAGATAGTGGCCGATCTTGCTTCTCGACACAGTATCGAAGCTTTCGCGGATTCGGCGACCGGATCGGCAGCAGAGGAAATTTCCCGATTTGTAAAGGAAAAGGGAGCTCATCTGCTCGTCGTAGGCAAGCAAGGAGAGCATTGGATAGCCGACGCAGTTCTTGGCGAGACCGCACTCAAGTTGGTCAAGCATGCCGGGGTACCTGTGCTGGTCGCAAACGACAAGCCGCGCCGAGAAATGCTGCGCGTACTCGTAGCAACTGACTATTCAGAGAATGCGCTGCGTGCTGCAAATACTGCACGCAAGCTTTTTCCAAATGCGCATTTGCGACTCCTCAATGCCTATAAGGTTACTTTTGAGAGTCGCATGCGACTTGCTGGCGCCAATGACCAGGATATAGAGAGATACAGACTGATCGAGCGAGGACGTGCCGAGCAGGGCATGCAGGATTTTCTCTCCAAGCTCGAAGGTGGAGAGGAATTCGCCTCAAGCCTTACGCACGGGTTCCCTGCCTCTTCAGTGCTGGAAGCTGCAGCTGTCGACATTGACCTCATCGTCGTCGGCCGACACAGCGGAAGTGCGATTGAAGAACGTCTTCTCGGCAGTGTGACGCGCAATGTCCTGTATCACGCCAACTGCGACGTACTTTTGGTTCCATGACCCAGCGAAATCTTCTTTCTCCGAGAACACGCATGGTCAGCGTGGTCAATGAATCCGGAACCAATCACTCAAGCACCCCAGTTGCCTGCCTGTTCCTTTCGTGGGAGCTACCCAGCGCATGATGCTGCCAGCCGCCCTTCGCCGCGGCGCAGGCTTCGCGTTCCTCTGGTTGCTTTTTTCCGAAGGCAATCTTGACGCCGTGTGGCTTGGCGCCATTGCCGTGATTCTCGCTACTGCAGCAAGTCTCCGGCTGATGCCGCCGCGCCACTATCTGCGCCCACGGGCGGTGCTTGCCTTTGCCTTTTTCTTTCTGCGCAATTCCGTTGTCAGCGGATTGCAGGTGGCACTCCTTGCGCTCGATCCAGGTCGCCATCCTCGCCCGCGTTGCATCGATGTGATGCTGACGCTACCCGAGGGCGCGCCGCGCTTGATCGTCGCCGGTGCTCTAGGCCTGATGCCGGGCACGCTCAGCGTACGCCTCGATGGAGCCATGCTGCATGTGCACGCCATCGATGCCGACATTCCGGTCGCCGCCGAAGCGGCAGCACTCGAAGCACAGGTCGCGCGCATGATCGGGGTAGCACCATGACCGGTCTCGAACTGCCGATCGCGCTGTTTCTGCTCGTCAACCTCGCGGCATCCCTATGGCGCGTGCTGCGCGGCCCCGGTGATGCCAACCGCCTGCTTGCAGCGCTGCTCTTCGGCAGTACGGGCGTCGGCGTATTGGTGCTGCTCGCCTTCGCCGGCGAGCGCGCGCTGACGCCATTCCTCGATGTAGCCCTGACGCTCGCGCTGCTTGCCGCGATCACCGCCATCGCCTTCGCGCAACGTGCCTGGAGGCGTGCCAGCGCTGCGGAGGGTCACGATGATTGAGATCCTGAGTGGCAGCCTGCTGCTGGCCGGTGCCTTTTTCTATCTGGCAGGTACGGTCGGCCTGCTGCGCTTTCCCGACCTGTACACACGGCTGCATGCCCTTGCCAAAGTCGACAACCTCGGGCTGGGTTGCATTGTTGTCGGCCTCGCGCTGCAGGCCGAAAGCATTGCCGTCGCCCTCAAACTGCTGCTCATCTGGCCGCTGGCGCTGGTGGCGAGTGCCGCAATCGGCTACGTCATCGCCCGCCGGGCCGACACTCTCGGCATCGCGCCATGGCGGGGCGATACCGAAAGTGTCGGCCCGGCGGCAGCGACGGAAGGCACCAACAAGCGGGGCGACACATGAGCGCCGCTTTGGCCTTCGACCTGCTGCTCGTCGCGCTGCTCCTGCTCGCTGCCTTGCGTGCGATGACAACGCCGCGCCTTGGTCAGGCGCTGCTTGCTTTCGTCGTCTTCGGCCTTCTGATGGCCTTGGCCTGGGTGCGGCTCGATGCGCCGGATATCGCGCTCGCCGAGGCAGCCGTCGGTGCGGGGCTTTCCGGCGTGCTGCTGTTCGATGCGTGGCGTGCGCTGCGTGGCGAGCCGCCGGATGAGGCATCCACCGCGGAGCACACGCGATGAAACGTCTCGTCACGCTCTCTGCCGCAGCCATTTTCGCCGCCTTGCTCATCGACGTGCTGCTCGACCTGCCGGCGGCCGCGCTTGACCTGCGGGCCCTGCTTGCCGAGGCGATGCCAGCGAGCGGAGTTGCCCACCCAGTTACCGCTGTTCTGCTCAATACGCGCGGCTATGACACCTTGCTCGAAATTGCCGTGCTGCTCGTCGCGCTGCTCGGCGTCGTCATTTCCAGCGCGCGTACCAACCTTTCGAGTGATCCCGGCCGGACGCCAGCATCTCATGTCGCGATCGATGCCGACCCAATGGTATCGGCGCTGGCCCGACTGGTGACGCCGCTGGCCGTGATCTTCGCCATCTATGTGTTGTGGGCTGGCGCACACAGGCCAGGTGGCGCCTTCCAGGCCGCCGCCATACTTGCGGCGGCGCTCGTGCTGCTGCACTTTGCGCGCATCGTGCCGGCTTGCACCGCCCCCTCGTGCCGCCTTCGCGTCGCTGCCGTCGCCGGGTTTGCCATCTTTCTCGTCATCGCCGCAATACCGCTCGCCGGTGGTGCGCTGCTGCAGTATCCGCCGGCCGCCGCCGGCCTGCTCATCCTTGCCATCGAGAGCGGGCTGACGGTGTCGCTGGCACTCGTTCTCGCCGGACTCTTCCTGCTGCTCGCCGACGATGCCGGAGGCCGGCAATGAGCGGCGCGCTGCTCTATGCGATTGCCGGTGTGCTGCTCTTTGCGGCGGGCGCGGCCGGTGTCGTCCTGCTCGACCACCTGCTGCGCCGGGTACTCGCCTTCAACATCATGGGCAGCGGTGCCTGCCTGGTGCTGGTCGGCCTCGCCCAGCGCAATGGCATCCCCGATCCGGTGCCGCAGGCGATGGTGCTCACCGGCATCGTCGTAGCCGTGGCCGCCACCGGACTAGCGCTGGCGCTGATCCGTCGTCTGCACGCGCAGACGGGGCATGCGGACGGGAAGACGGAAGAGGAAAGGGTGAAGGGTGAAACCGGCGCCGGTTGTTCGCTTCCGGCGTCGCATTCCGTCGCCGGGCGGGGCGATGACTGAGCGCCTCGCAATGCTGGCGCCGCTCGCGCTGCCGCTGCTGATCCTGCTGCCGCTCGCGTGGGCAGCCTTGGCCTTCGTGCTGGGCACCGGGCGTGGCAGCCGTCTGGCGATTGCGGCGGCGGCCGTGCAACTGATGCTCGCCTTCGCGCTGGCGTCCGCCGTGATGGATGGCGGCCCGCTGCACCATGCGGCCGGCGGCTGGGGCGCGCCACTCGGCATCGACCTTGTCGCCGACGGACTTGCAGCGGCGATGCTGCTTTTGACGCAGGCGGTGGCGCTGCCGCTGTTCATCTTCGCGCGCGGCTATTTTCATCAGGACGGCGCGCGTCCGGATGCGGCCGGTCATCATTTCTGGCCGCTGGCCGGCTTCCTTGTCGCAGGCATGAACGCGCTCTATCTTTCGGAAGACATTTTCAATCTCTACGTAACCCTCGAACTGGTCGGGCTGGCGGCCGTCGGGTTGGTGGCCAGCGGCGGAGGCGCGGCGCAGACGGCGGCAGCATTGCGCTACCTGTTTGCGGCCCTGCTCGGTTCCGGAGCCTATCTGCTGGGCGTGGCCTTGCTCTATGGCGCCTTCGGCAGCGTCTCGATGGCGACGCTGACGCCGCTCATCGCCGGCGCGAGTGCGTCAGCGGGTGCGGGGGCAAGCGAAGTGGCGCTGATCGCGGCGCTGCTCATGATGGCAGGGTTGCTGATGAAGAGCGCGCTCTTTCCCTTCCACTTCTGGCTCCCGCCGGCGCATGGCGGCGCGCCGGCACCGGTTTCGGCGCTGCTCTCCGCGCTGGTAGTCAAGGCCTCGATCTATCTCGTGCTGCGTCTATGGCTGGGCCCGCTGGCGCCGCTGCTGACCCCGCTGGCGTGGTTGCCGACGCTGCTCGGCACAGCCGCGATCCTTTGGGGTTCCTGGCGGGCCATCCACGCCGAACGGCTGAAGTTGCTGGTGGCCTATTCGACGGTGGCGCAACTTGGCTATCTCTTCCTCGCGTTGCCGCTTGTCGGCGTGGGCAGCACCGGTGCAAGTGCCAGCGCCATCCTAACCCTGCAGGCACTCGCGCACGGACTCGGCAAGGCGGCGATGTTCGCCGCCGCTGGCATCATCATCCACGCCACCGGTCGCGATCGCGTCGATGACGTGGCCGGCATCGCCGAACGCCTGCCGCTGACCCTGTTCACCTTTGCCCTCGCCGGCGTCTCGCTGATGGGCTTGCCGCCCTCCGGTGGCTTTCTCGCCAAGTGGCTGCTGATCGATCTGGCGATGGCACGCGGACACTGGCCGCTGGTCGCGGTGATCCTCGCCGGGGGGCTGCTCGCGGCGATCTATATCTTCAGGGTGCTGCGACTGGCCTTCCTCAATTTGCCGGAAGCGGTAATCGAGGCCGAACATCACAAGGCGCGCGTGGTGCCGCGCAGCGCTGAGTGGATGGCCTTTACGCTAGCGGCAGCGAGCGTGCTGCTCGGTCTGTTCGGTGGCCTGCCACTGCTGCAACTGGTCGACGGCGTGGGAGCGGGAGAGGGCGTGACTTCGGGCGTGACTTCGGGCTTGGTGCCGGGCTTGACGTCAGGCGCGGTAGTAGGCGCACCATGACGACGAACGAACTGCTGCCGCTTCTCGTGCTGCTTTCCTCGCTGCTGCCGGGGCTGGTGATCTTTGCACTACCCGAGGCCTGGCATGGCCTGCGTACGACGCTCAACCTCTTTGGCGCCCTCGCCAAGATCGTGCTCGTCGGCCTGCTGCTTGCCGGCGTGCAGGCAGGGGAGGTCTACGGCTTCCGTCACGTGGTCGCCCCGGGGCTGGAACTCGTCTTCAAGGCCGATGCGCTGGGACTGCTATTCATCACGCTTTCCACCGTGCTCTGGCTGTTCACCACGCTTTACGCGATCGGCTATCTGGAGGGCGCGCCACACCGCAGCCGCTTCTTCGGCTTTTTCAGCCTATGCGTGACGGCGACCATCGGTATTGCAATGGCCGGCAACCTGTTTACGTTCTTCGTTTTCTACGAGCTGCTGACGCTCGCCACTTTTCCGCTCGTTGCGCATCGCGGCACGCCGGACGCGAAGCGCGGCGCGACCGTCTATCTTGGCTACACGCTGGTCGGTGGCGCAGCACTACTCGCCGGCATCGTCTGGCTGGAAAGCCTTTCGCATCACACCGGGTTCACGCACGGCGGTTTTGTGGCGACGCTGCTGCCGGGCAATGAAGGGGCGTTGAAAGCCATTTTCGTGCTGTTGATCGCTGGAGTCGGTGTCAAAGCAGCGATCGTTCCCCTGCATGGCTGGCTACCGAAAGCGATGGTTGCGCCGGCACCGGTGTCTGCGCTGCTGCATGCCGTGGCCGTGGTCAAGGCGGGCGCTTTCGGCATAGTGCGCATCGTTTACGAGGTTTATGGCGCGGAGACGGCACATGCACTCGGATTGATGACACCCCTTGCCGTCCTTGCCGCAATCACCATTCTGTGGGGCAGCCTGCGCGCCCTGTTTCAGAACGAACTGAAGAAACGGCTGGCCTACTCGACGGTGAGCCAGGTCTCCTACATCGTGCTCGGTACCGCACTATTTGGCCCGATTGGCACGATAGGCGGGTTGGTGCACCTTGTGCATCAGGGCGTAATGAAGATCACGCTCTTTTTCGCCGCCGGAACTTACGCGGAGACTCTCGGTATCCACAAGATCAGCGAAATGGATGGAGTCGGCCGGCGCATGCCGCTTACCACGATGGCATTTTCTCTGGGGGCTCTGGGGATGATGGGGGCGCCGCTCACCGCGGGCGCAGTCAGCAAGGCCTGGCTGGGCGATGGCGCGGTGGCTGCCAGTATGGATTGGGCTGTTTGGGTGCTGACTGTGTCGAGCCTTCTCAACGCAGCCTACTTTCTTCCGATTCTGTGGCGGGCCTGGGTGCGCAAATCGCCCGAGCATTGGCCGGATGAACATATCGTTCGCCGCGGATATGTCGAGACGCACTGGCTGCTGCTGATACCGCTGCTCGTCACGGCAGCGCTGTCGGTGCTCTTCGGCGTGCTTCCCGCTGACATGGCAAGTCCGCTTTCGTGGGCGCAGATGATTGCCGAACGGGAATACTTTCTACCGCAGAGATGAAGCCCGTACCGCCACTGCTCGCCCGTCCGCACCCGGGGCTTGTGCTTCTCGTCGCGATGGCACTGGCGCTTGTTGTGACCTGGCTGCACCTGCGCTCCGGTCTGGCCTATGAATTCCACCTTTTCTTTGGTCTGCCGGTGCTGCTGGTGGCGTGGTACGGAGGGATGGCTGCGGGCATCGCAACGGCGCTTGCCGTTGTTGGCCTCTGGTTCGCGGCCGATCTGCGGCTAGTAGGCGTACAGGGGGATTTTCTGCCGCTGCTTTTCAATAGCGGCATCCGGCTCGTACTTTTCATCGTCGCGGCGTGTGCATTTGGCAGCCTGCGCCGGGTACTCGAACGCGAGTCGCGACTCGCCCGCGAGGATGCGCTGACCGGGCTGTGCAACCGCCGCGAGTTCCTCGAACAGGGCGAGCATATGCTGGCGCTGGCAGCGCGGCAGGAAATCCCGGTGACGGCAGTGTTCATTGACCTCGACTACTTCAAGGAGGTGAATGACAGCCTCGGCCACGAGACCGGCGATGCTGCGTTGGTTGCTGTTGCCGGAGTGCTGCGCAGCCACCTGCGCGCAAGCGATATTGGTGGCCGGCTAGGCGGCGATGAGTTCGCACTGCTGCTGCCGGGCATGAATTCGGCGGGCGTGCGCGGTTATGTCGAGCGCCTGCGCCACGATCTTCTCGATGCGATGGCGGCACGCGACTGGCCAGTGCGCTTCTCTATCGGGGTTGCCATCCATGTCCGCACGCCGTCCGACATTGCACAACTGATCGCGGGTGCCGATGCGCTGATGTACGAGGTCAAGCGCAGTGGGCGAAATGGGTGGTTGCAGCGGGAATACTGAGTGTGTGGCAAAGTCTGGCGAACGCACTTGGCACCTTGCGGTCTGCCACATGTTGCTGCTGCGCGCTTTTTCCCGGATGGATGAGCGTCGTAGAATAGCCCCCTCTTGCGGAGAGTTGCCATGAAGTCTTTTATTCCCCTGCTCGTTGCCTTGGTCGTATCCCTTCCCTTGCGTGCCGAAGTCATCGATATCAGCAATGCGGAGCTGGCACGCCTTGCCGTGGCCGGTGTGCCGATCGTCGACATCCGCACGGAAGGAGAGTGGAAGGAAACCGGCGTCGTACCGGGCAGCCAGATGATCACCCTTTTCGACGAGCGCGGTCGCCCCGATCCAGCCTGGCTGGAGAAGGTACGCGCGGTGGCGAAGCCGGACCAGCCGGTGGTCGTCA
>NZ_JAVMKF010000049.1:0-8054 GCF_031732815.1 Accumulibacter sp.
TGAGCGTTTTCCACAGCGAGTAGCCACCGAACACGCCCAGAAATTTCGGGATCTGGCTGCCAATGATGATCAGCCCCACGCCGGTCAGGTAGCCACTCACCACCGGAAACGGGATGTACTTGATCAGGCTGCCGATGCCCATGAATCCCAGTGAGAGCTGCACGATGCCGGCGACCAGACCGAGCGCAGTCAGCATGAGAACAATGAAGGGCGCCTCGACTTCCTGTTGCACCAGGCCGATGGCAAACGCCGAGAGAACGGCGGCAGCCGGCGCGCAGGGTGCGGTGATCAGGCGGTTGGTCCCGCCAAGCGCAGGCGCCACCAGGCCAAGTGCCGTTGCCCCGAGAATACCGGCCAGAGCGCCGAGGCCCGCGTAGCCCGGCCCGATCGACCCGTAAATCGTCACGCCGAAAGCGATGGCCGATGGCAAGGCAACCAGCATGGCAGCCAGCCCACCCCAGAAGTCGCCGGCCAGTTTGTCATTCTTGAGCTTCAGTGTCAGTTCCACGCTTCCCTCCCCTATGGACAGTGCGACGACATGCGAGCCTCACGCCAACCCGTCTGAGTTGGGCGAGTCCGGACACGCTCGGTGCTCACTGAGCAACCGGGCGCATTGCAGCAGTCACTGGCCGCCGCATCGTTCTCGTGCGGCGCTGTCGGCAGGCACGCCAAGCGCGCTCGGGCAAGCACGCCGGTGCGATCCCGCAAGTGGGTAAGGCGCAAGCTACCCCGCGTGGCCTGCGCTGGTGCCCGGCGAGTTCGCCCGGGCCTTATTCCACAGACCGCAACGCAAAGTTCAGGTTCCCGGCGCGTCAGCCGCTCGGGAGGCCGCCTTCGTTCAGTTCGCGGAAGAAGCGATAGCAGTTGCGCCCGTCGTTCTTCGCATAATACATCGCAATATCGGCGCTCTTCAGCAATTGGCTGACATCCTCGCCATGCTGCGGGTAGGCAGCAATGCCGATGCTCGTTGAAATGTCAATCGCATGTGGCCCGATGGTGAACGGCTGGCTGAGCGCGAGCAGCACCTTCCTGGCGATCAGCGCCGCATCGGCCGCCTTGTCGATCTGCGCCAGAAGGATGACGAACTCATCGCCGCCAAGGCGCGAAACGGTATCCGACTCGCGCGGAACACAGGCCCGCAGACGCAGCGCGACTTCCTTGAGCAGGAGATCGCCCACATCGTGCCCCAGGATATCATTGACCGGTTTGAACTTGTCGAGGTCGAGGAACATCAGGGCCAGCGTACCACGATCGCGGCGCGCCTGCGCCAGCGCCTGTGCCAGGCGGTCACTGAGCAGGACGCGATTGGGCAGATCGGTCAGTTGGTCGTGATGCGCAAGGTGCTGGACGCGTTCTTCGTTCGCCTTGCGCTCTGAGATATCCTGCTTGATGGCAACGAAATGCCGGATCGCACCCTTGGCGTCGGTCACCGGCGAAATGATCAGCGCCTCGTCGTACAAGCTGCCGTCCTTGCGCCGGTTCACCAGTTCGCCGCTCCACACCTCACCAGCCAGGATCGTCTGCCACATGTTCTGGTAGAAACGGGCTTCCTGCTTGCCCGAGTTGAGAATCTCGCTCGGCTTGCGGCCAACAGCTTCGGCCAGCGACAAGCCGGTCATCCGGGTGAAGGCCGGATTCGCCCATTCGATGGTCGAGTCCAGGTTGGTGATGAGAATTCCATTCGCAGCCGAATTCAGGGCAGCTTCGAACAGGCGCAGGCGAGATTCGAGCTTCTGGCGGACCAGCGCGTGTCTGATTGCCCGGCCGAGCGCATCGTGCTCAAACTGACCTTTGACCAGGTAGTCCTGCGCTCCCGCCTGCAGCGCTGCTTCGGCAAGCTGGTGGTCGTCCTGGCCAGTGAGCACGACGATCGGCACCCCCGGAACCTCAGCGCGCAACCCCTGGACGGTTGCCAGCCCGGAAGAATCGGGCAGCGACAGGTCGAGCAGGACGACATCGGGTGGATTCGCCGCCGCCACCGCGATGCCTTCGCGCAGCGTCCGGGCGCAGATCAACGCGTTCTCGCCGGTCAAGGTCTGCACGCCGGCACGCCGGATATTCAATTGAATCAGCCGAAGGTCGCCGGGGTCGTCTTCGATGACGAGAATCGCAATCTGCTGCTGCGCCGACCTGTTCATCCGGCGGCCTCCTGGACACTCACATGCGGCTTGTCTTTCGCTTGCCACAGCGCGCGCCACGCGGCCCGCAGCGCCGGCGTTCGCCGCTCGATCGGCTTGCTCCTATTCCCGGACAAAACTGTCATCGTGCCTCATCGCCCCCGGCTGCGGGTCTCCCGGCTGCATTAGTCGTTGTGCGGCAAACGCACGAGCCTGAACCAGTATTCACCCAGAACGTTCACCATGTCGATCAACTCCTGGAAGTCTGTCGGTTTGGTCAGATAGCCGGCGGCACCGAACTCGTAGGCCGAGCGCACGTCGGTCTCGAGCAGCGACGAACTGAAGGCGACAACCGGAATCGCGCGCAGATCGTCGTCCTGCTTGATCAGGCGAAGAAAATCCAGGCCACTCAGGCGGGGCATCTTGAGGTCCAGCACGATCAGGTCGGGGCGTGCCGCGGATTGCCGCTGGAGCCCGGCGCGACGCAGATGTTCGAGCGCTTCGTAACCATCCCAGACATGATCAACCTCAGCGCTAAAGCCACTCTGGCGCATCGCCAACTGCAAGAGACGGGCGTCACCCGCCTCATCCTCGACCATCAGCATGCGCTTGCTACGTTGGGAATCAGCCATGATCGACTCTTCGCTCATTTGCCACGCGCGGGCAATCTTGCAAGTGTAAGCCAGTATCGGCTCAACCGGCCAAAAGCGACAATCAGATCGTTCACACTGGACGACTTGGCGACATAACCGGCCGCACCCAGGCGATAGGCACTGCGCACGTCACGCTCGGCCTCCGAAGTGCTGAGCACGACCACCGGTATTCCGCGCAAGCCAGGGTCGCGCTTGACCGCCGCGAGGAACTCGAAGCCATCCATGCGCGGCATGTTCAGATCGAGCAGGATCAGGTCCGGCCGCTCGGTGCCGACGAACGACGGACCTTCCCGACGCAGATAGGCCAGTGCCTCGCGGCCGTCGACGACATGCGCGACCTCGGCCGGCACGCGGTTCTCGCGCAAGGCAAGGCGAACCAGGTGCGCGTCCGCCGGCTCGTCCTCGACGAGCAGGATGAGCACCGCTCGCTCGCGCGCCGTCAGGTCCTTGGCCACCTGGCTCCCCCGACCAGGGCTTCCGGCGGACTGCTTGCTGGCAGTTCGAGCACCACGCGGCAACCGCCTGCCGTACTTTCCTCTAACCAGGCGCGGCCACCAGCGCTCTCCGCAATGCGGCGCAGGATCGCCAGACCGACACCGGTTCCCTCGCCGCCGGATGACAAGCGCTCGAACAAGCGAAACACCCGCTCGCGATACACCGCCTCGACGCCTGGTCCGTTGTCGCTGATCGAATAGCGCACCTGCCGCCCCGACTCGGTGCCGCCGATCTCGATCGCCAGAGGCCGCTCACCGCTCGCATGGCGCAGGGCGTTGTCGAGGGCAATCTCGAACATGCGCGCCAAGCGCCGAGCATCGATGAACGCTGGCGGAAGTTGTGCCACAGTGACTTTGGCGTCGACCACAGCGATCCGCTCCGCGAGGCGGCCAAGGACCGACCGTACCGTACCGGCAGCATCGCACGGCTCGCTCTTGCCGAGCGGCTGATCCGCCGCCAAAAAGAGTTCGAGGTCGCCCAGGAGCTTGCGCAGGCGCTCGGCCTGCGCGCAGATGAAGTCGAGCGACAGATCGACCTCGCGATCATCAAGCCGGCCTGCGAGTTGCTCGCGCAATCGCTCGCTGTAGCTGATGACCCGGCGTGCGGGCTCCTGCAGGTGATGCGCCGTTACCTCGGCGAAACGCTGCAGGTCGGCAGCGCGCTGCGCCAACCGCTGTTCCAGCAGCGCTTCGTGTGCGCGGCTCGCCGCCATCGATCGCCCCTGCCAACCCGCCTGCCAGGCGAGCAGCAGGCTGAATGCGAAACCGGCAAGAGCCTTCCCGAGCAGTCCATACGGATCATTCCAGCCGGTTTGCGGGGCAAGCTCCAGGGTCCATCCCAGACTCGCCGGGTGTAACGATTGCTGCACAGGCTCGGGCAGCGGAGCGGCCGAAGACGCGACAATGACGCGCTGCTCGTCACCGTTGTTCGTTGTCCGCAACAGCCTGTAGGCGTAACCGCGCTCGCGCAGGTCGTTCAGGCGGGCCTGCGTCAACACCTCCGGCAAAGAGAAGAGCACGATGGCAAACCCCCAGAAAACCTCGCGTCCGTTCCCATTGTCGAGAAAGACCGGCAGCCGCCCGGCAGCCGCCAGACCACCCTGCAGCAGATTGAACGGGCCAAGTACGACGACCTGACCGGTCGCGCGTGCCTGGCGCATCTGTTCGCCACGAACCGGGTCGCGCAGCAGGTCGTAGCCGATCGTTTCCTCGGCACCGCGCAGCGGAAAAACCTGGCGGACAACGCCGCCAGGCGCAAGCTGCAGGCCGATCGCCCCAGGATAGGCGCCAAGCATGTGTCTGGCGGCGGCCTCGAAATCCGCGATCTCCCCGTTCCCATGCCGGAGCATCGCGGCCAGCGCGTGGGTTGCGCCGAGCACCCGCTCGATACCGAGTTCGATGGCGTGCACCTGGGTCGCCGCCAGATCGGCCGCCCGGCTCCGCTCGTCGGACAGGCGCGCGCGCTCCTGCTGCCAGATGACGCCGGCAACCAGCATGGCGACGATGAAGAAGACGATCGCCTGGATGCGTACCGGCCAACGGAACGCCGCACGCTGGCCATGGTTGGCGATCTCGCCTGCCAGCGATAACCCGGATTGCTCCGCCGGCGCTCTCACGATTCCTCTTCCGGTAGCGGCAAGGCGACGCAAAACGTGCTCCCCAGGCCGTCGCCCGCTGACTCGGCCCATATTCTGCCGCCATGATGCTCGGCGATTCTGCGGCAAAGCGCCAGGCCAACGCCGGTTCCCTCAAACGTCGAGCGGCTCTGCAAGCGCTGAAAGACATGGAAAAGGCGATGCTTCTGCCCGTGGTGAATGCCGACACCATTGTCGCTCACTTGCAGATGCCAGTGGCCATTCGACACGCTGCTGCTGATACCGATTTCCGGCGCCCGCCCGGCGAGGCGAAACTTCGCCGCGTTGCCGATCAAGTTCTGCAACAGGCGCAGCATCTCGTCCGGGCGCACAAAAACGCGTGGCCAGATGCCGTACACCGCAACCTGCGCGCCGCTCTCGGCGAGCGCCGGCTGCAGGAAAAGCAAAGCTTCGTCGAGAATCGCCCGACTCTCCACCCAGGCCGGTGGTTCGCCCAGCCGACCGACGCGCGAGTAGTCGAGCAGCGCAACGAGCATTTGATCGAGGCGACGTGCGCCATCGATCGCGTAGTTGAAGAACTCGCGCTGCTCGCCGTCCAGCTTGTCGCCCAGATGAGCGTCGAGCAACTGCAGGTAGCTCGAGATCATGCGCAGCGGTTGCCGAAGATCGTGCGAAATGGCGTAGCTGAAGCGCTCGAGTTCGGCATTCGAGCGCTTCAGCTCCTGCTCGGCCTGTTTGCGCTCGGTAATGTCCTGCGTCGTTCCCAGGCAAAGCCCTGGCCTGCTGTCGGCACCACAACTGAAATCGGCCATCTGGCGAACGTGCCGAATGTTCGTGCCGACGACGATCCGGTGTTCGTGTTCGAAGGTCTGGCCGCGCTCGATCGCCAGGCGCCAGGCTTCCTCCAAGGGAGCCCTGTCTTCCGGCACCACCTGCGCCAGATACGCCCGATAGTTCCCGCGCGTGCCCTCGCGAACGCCAAAGATGCGACAGGTCTCGGCCGACAGGCGCATCTCGTCGGTCATCAGATCGTAGGTCCAGCTGCCGACATGCGCGACCGACTGGGCGCGAATCAGATTTGCTTCGCTCTCGCCAAGCGCCTTCATCGCCATGTCCAGTTCTTCGACCTTGCGCTGCAGATCGCTCTGCAAGGCCTCGTGCTCGCAGATCAAACGATAGGTACGAATCGCCGAGCAAACCGAAACATAAACCCGGTCTGCATTGAGTTCGGACTTCAATCGGTAACCGTTGATCTCGTAATCGCTGACAACCTCGCGCTGCGGGGCATAGCCCGGCTGTCCGGTGATCAGGACGATCTGTACGCTGCGGTTGGCGAGCACATCGCGCACGTAACGAACGAGGTCCAGCCCGGCCCGGTCCGATTCCATGACGACATCGAGCAGAATCAGCGCCACGTCCCGGTGCGCAAGCAGGATCGCCTTTGCTTCGCCAGCCGAGCGTGCATCAAGCAAGTGCAGCGGGCGGCCGTCCACCACCACGTCACGCAAGGCCAGATGCAGCACGGCGTGCACATCGGATTCATCGTCGACCAGCAGCACCTTCCACGCCTCGCCCATGGCGCTGTGGCTGGGAACGGCCTCGCTTCCGGCAAACAAGATCTCGTTGCCGGAACTGTCTTCAACAGAGGGGTCGTCCATCTCGAACCGGTCGCGGTCTGCTGTCACGGGTTGTCCTTATTACCTGTCGGAAGAGTCGCCCGAGCGTCGGCTGGGCGCAACGGGCATCTGGGCGACGTGTTTGCAGCGATCTACCACGACGCTGGAGGAAGCGCTTGCTGCACGCGCTCCGGAGGCTCGATCCGGCCTTGGTTGGGCAGGAAAGAAACCGTCTCCCGTTACCCTTTACGGCCGTTCGCCGGCGTTCTTTAGGGGCCTGAAGCGCTTACCCTGACTGCTTCGCTCGCCGGCTGCTGTGGCGCCGCACCTATCCTTCGGCCGGCCGCCCAATCCCGGCGAAAACGCTCTCTGCTACAATGACAAACCGTTTCAAGCCAGCCGCCAGCGCGGCGCGACCCGGCGTATTCGCCTGGTTTCTTTTTCTCCAGACAGAGGCAATCATGCAACCCACAGTCAAACCCAAGAATCTCAACTTTTCATCGGGTCCGTGCAGCAAGCGTCCTGGTTACGACGTCCGGGCGCTGCAGCTCGACACCCTGGGCCGCTCGCACCGCTCGGCTCTCGGCAAAAAGGCGCTTGGCCTGGCCTGTTCGGAAACGGCCCGCATCCTTGGGCTGCCGGAAACCTGCCGGGTCGGCGTCGTGCCTGGGTCGGATACCGGCGCGGTGGAGATGGCCTTGTGGTCGCTGCTCGGCGCACGTGGCGTTGACGTTCTCGCCTGGGAGTCTTTCGGCTCCGGTTGGGCAACCGACGTGGTCAAGCAGTTGAAGCTGGCGGACGCCAGGGTGCTGAAGGCAGACTACGGCGCAATTGTCGACCTTACGCAGGTGAATTTCGACCGTGACGTGGTGTTTACCTGGAATGGAACAACCTCCGGCGTTCGTGTGCCGAACGGCGACTGGATTCCGGCCGAGCGCGCCGGACTGACCATCTGCGACGCCACCTCGGCGGTCTTCGCGATGGATCTTCCCTGGGACAAGCTTGATGTCGTCACTTTCTCCTGGCAGAAGGTGCTCGGCGGTGAGGGTGCACATGGCATGCTGATTCTTGGTCCGCGCGCGGTCGAACGACTGGAAAGCTATACCCCGCCCTGGCCGCTGCCCAAGGTCTTCCGCTTGACCTCGGCGGGCAAGCTGAGCGAGGGAATCTTTCGCGGTGAAACGATCAACACGCCATCAATGCTCTGCGTCGCCGATTATCTCGACGCGCTGAACTGGATCGAGAGCATCGGCGGCGTGGCGGGAGCGATTGCGCGCAGCGAAGCCAACCTGCGGGTCATCGCCGACTTCGTCGCCGCCAACGAATGGATTTCCTTCCTGGCCACGGACCCCGCAACACGCTCGAACACCAGCGTCTGCCTGAGCGTCGATCTGTCCGCCGAGCAAGTCAAGAAAATGGTGAAGCTGCTCGAGAGCGAAGGCGTGGCCTACGATATCGGCTCGTACAAGGACGCACCGGCGGGCATACGCATCTGGTGTGGAGCGACCATCGAAACCTCCGACGTTGCTGCCCTGATGCCCTGGCTGGCCTGGGCCTACGCACAGGTCAGCGCCTGAGC
>NZ_JAVMKF010000050.1:0-9112 GCF_031732815.1 Accumulibacter sp.
TTTTCCGGCCTTACCAGCTTCAGCTACAACATCTCCGACGGCTTCGGCGGTACTGGCACTGCCACCGCGATCATCGATGTCGCCCCGCTGCTTACCGTCACCCGAAGCATCGGTGACGCACCCGAACGCCAGTCTGGCGCAGGCGGCCAATGGGCGGCGGCGTGGACCAACAGCGCGATCGTCAGTGCGATCACACACAAGGCGGACGTCACGAACATTGGCGAAAGCTGGAGCGCCGTCCGATTGTCCGGCCTCAGTCCACAGACCTTGGCCGGCGGTGACATTTTCAACGGCGATCTGGGGGTCAGCGCTCAATCGGTGGCGAGCAGCAGCGTTCGCCAGGAAATCGACGGAAGGGAAGGATTGCGCCTTGATCTGGCCGAAGCAGCGGCCGGTCTGACGGTTTATCTGTCGCGCCTGTTTGCCCAGGACGACGGCGGCAGCTTCTTCGAAAGCGGACGCGTTCGCCTGCTGGACGCTGCTGGCCTGGTCGTCAAGGAGGGCGTTTTCCACGCCGCGAACCTGACCGGACGCCAAACGCTGACCTTGGATTCGGACATTGCTTTCAGCACCGTCGAAATCACTGCCGGGGTGTACAACGCAGCGGGCAGCTTCGTTCATGGTGGATACGCGCTGGCGGACGGCAGCTTCGCCAGCGAGGTCAGCATCGACGCGCTCGGCGGCAAACACGGGAGTGATTTCCTGATCGACAAGATCGACTTTCAGGTACCGGTGGCCGGCGTGCCGCTGGAAGTTTTTCTCGCCTGAACGCGGTGCACGGTTTGCTATCCGCACGTCGATCTGCCCGAGGCGATCGGGCCAGGGCCAGCGAGAAGCGTCGTGCCGATTGGCGCTGCTTGAGCGAGCCGGCGAACCCCCAGTTCGCTTGCGCGAGAATTGCCTTGACCGACTGAAGAGATTTGATCAAACAAACACCTGCGCGACTCCACCGCCCGGCTAAGCCGCGACCCTCCACCCATAGGAACGATGCCATGAAATCCCCACCCATTCTCCGCAAGCTTGAAAGCGGACTGTTGTTGTGCTGCGCGGCGCTCAGCGCCAATGTTTCGGCGGCGGTGATCATCGAACGTCTGCCGACGGCAACGGCTACCGGCATTCAGGCCGATAACAGCAGCGGCGCGCCGTACTCCGAGGCGGTGAGCCTGGCGGCAACGACGATCAATCATTTCACCTGGTGGGGTTACTACCTTGGTGGTGGGCCAGCGGACGACCTGTTCGTCGCGCAGTTCGACGGTGCCAGCCTGTCAGGCAGCGTGAGCAGTTTCGCCGCCGGCCAGGTCGACGGAATCGATCTCTACCGCTATGAGCTGGCCTTGACGACGCCTTACGTCTTCGCCGGTGGCACCGATCTGCAGATCGACCTGATCAACGACAGTCTGAACGTGGAATGGTACTGGCAGGGCGCCGACGCTTCCGTTGGCAGCCATGCGCCTCGCGCGCTGCGCCTGGCGCAGAACGAGCTGCCTGAGCCTGGATTGCTGGCCCTGCTGGCGGCCTGCGGGATGTCGCTGCTCCTGCTTGGCCGCCAGAGTTCCGCTACCGGGAAGCGGTAGCGGGTTCGTCTGGCGATCGCTTGAGGCGCGTCGCGCGCTCGACCAGGCGGCCGAAAGCCTCGTTCAGGGGTTCTAACTTTCATGCCGTATCGCGGCACCCCTGATGATGAAAGATACTGAGAGGATGCGTAGTCGGGCAGGGGCCGAGGTGGAGAAAGGATTTGATGGCAACGACCGCGAAACCTGGCTCGACCCGCCAACATTCACTCGCACCCCGGATTGCCTGGCACCCACTTGAGAGAGTTGGTGGACAGCGCAGGCTAAAAGGAGCCGTCGACGTCTGACAGGCCGTTGAATGATGGCGCCCTTGGGCGACGCACACTCGGAATCATAGTGCGTTTCGTTCAAGGAGGTTTCATGGAAATGACGCCGATAAACGGGTCATTGGACTCGATGTTCATCAAGCCAAGATCAGTGCCTGTGCGTTGATCGAGTTGGCCGACGGCACGGTTACGGTAGACTACTGGCGGATGCAGGCATCCGACTCAACGTGCTGGTCTCGGATATTCATGGCCAGGCGGGACGGGCGAGGGTCAAAACCCTGATTGATGGCAATGCTCTCAATCTACCACCCTATTGTCATACCAACCGCTTTGTTGCATGTGCTGGTCGATCTTCGCTGCCCGTCGGCGGAGTTCGTTCATGCTCATCAGTAGCCCGCCTCTTTCTGATGCCGGAATGCCAGAACATATACCGCATCGGCAGCCGGTTCGTGGCGGTACAGGGCGACATAGCCGGAATCCCCGAAGGCAATCACCAGTTCGCGCAGCTCCGGTGTTTCATGGAACGGACGGCCAATGTCGGGTGCCGTTTCCAGCAGCAGGAATTGCCGCTCGATGGCCTGACCTGCTCGCCTGGCGGCATCCGGGGCTTTGACGGCAAGGAAGCGCCGGCATCGCTCCAAGCCTTCCGCCGCGCCTTCGGCGACGATTACTTGTGGCACTCAGGAACCGCCTTTTCATCTTCGGTGCCCCAAGTGCTCAACCAGGTGCGAACTTCCTGGCCAGTCAGGTGCCGACCGGTTTCCTGATAAGCTACCCAGGATGCCAAGGCTTCCTGCTTGAAGCTCTCGCGAGCTTCCTCACGCTCGACGTACTGCCGGATGGCTTCGAGCATGATCCAGTGGGGCGAGCGACGGCGCTGGGTGGCGAGGTGGTGGACGCGACCTTTCAGCGTGTCGTCAATCTTGAGCGATGTTGCCATTGCTGCTCTCCTATTACTTGGTGATACCAAGTGAAAATCTAACCCTTCCTGCCCTGTCCGTCAAACGATCGTTAGTCGGTCAAGTCGGACGCTGCCCGGTAAATACTTGTAAGCTAATTATGGATTCCGGGTTGGTGCCCGCGCACCCAGCGCGACACGTGGACCATGTTACATTCCGCCCTATTTTCCCCTCAAACAGCGACCGTCATTACACCCCCAAGACGGGCATCAGCCGCGCTCGCCGGCGAGCGACGTTTTCTGTGCTCGCCCTCAGCCCGGCGGGTCGTCGGCGTCGCTGCTGGCAGCGGCTTCCGGCCCGGCGCGCACCAGCGCGTAGTCGCTGCTGCGCACGCCGCGCAGCAGCAGATCGGTCTGCTCGCCCGGGATGCCGAGGATTTCGAGGCTCTCGGCGCCGAGGCGCAGGCTGGCTTCGAGGGTTTCCGGATAGGCCTGGTTGACGCCGGCGCGATAAAGCGCGTCGCAGGTGGCGAGGTCACGCGCGCGGGCGACGATCGCAATGTCCGGCGAGTGCGTGCGGATCATCGCCGTCGCGCGCAGCGCGGCGTGCCGGTCGTCGATCGTCAGGACGACCAGGTCGGCTTCGTGCAGCGCCGAGCTGGCGAAGAGTTCGGGGTCGTCGATGTTGCCGTAGAAGACCGGGTGTCCGGCGCTGCGCCATTCGGCGACGAGCGTGGCGTTCTTGTCGAAAGCGACGTAGGGGATGCCGTTGTGCGCGAGCAGCGTGCCCACCGTGTGGCCGACGCGGCCGTAGCCGGCGATGACGACGCGCGCGACGTGTTCGCCGCCGGCGGGCGGGCGGAAGCGCTCGTGCACGCCGCCGGCGGGTTCGTGCAGCCGGTTGGCCAGGCGGTCGCCGAGCTTGACGAGCAGCGGCGTGAGCAGCATGGTGAGCGAGATGACGGCGACGCCGGTGACGAAGACGAGGTCGTCGATGACGGCGAGCGCTTTGGCCGCGCCGAAGACGACGAAGCCGAATTCGCCGCCCTGCGCGAGCAGGAAGGCGACGCGCAGCGCGGTGCCGCGGCCGGTGGCGAAGAGCAGGCAGAGCAGGTAGAGGACGACGACCTTGATGACGATGATCGCCAGCACGTGCAGCGCGAACTGCAAGGGCTGGGCGGCGAGCGCGCCGACGTCGACCGACATGCCGACGGCGACGAAGAAGAGGCTCATCAGCAGGCCCTTGTGCGGCTCCATCGTGGCTTCGATCTGCAGGCTGTAACGCGAGGTCGACAGCATCATTCCCATCAGGAAGGCGCCGAGCGCCATCGACATTCCGGCGTGGTCCATCGCCCAGGCGGCGACGAAGACGGCGGCCATCGCGGCGAGGAAGAAGGCTTCGCGGTTGTTGCGCCGGGCGAGCGTGTCGAGCACGCGCGGCACCAGGTAGCGGCCGCTGACCAGGACGAGCGCGACCATCGCCAGCGCGCTGCCGATCTGTTCCCAGAGCGGCATGCCTTTCGGCAGCGGGCCGGCATCGGCGAGCACCGGCACCATGGCGAGCAGCGGGACGACGGCGATGTCCTGCATGAGCAGCACGGCGAAGGCGGTCTGCCCGTGCCGGCTGGCGATCTCGCCCTGTTCCCTGAGCATCTGGATGACGAAGGCGGTCGACGAGAGCGCGAAGCTGGCGCCGAGCAGGATGGCGGTCGGCCAGGCCGGGATGAACAGGCGGAAGTAGGCGGCGATGGCGAGCGCCGAGACGATGATCTGCAGCGATCCCAGCCCGAAAAGCGTTCGCCGCAGTTCCCACAGGCGGCGCGGCTTCATCTCCAGACCGATCAGGAAGAGCAGCAGGACGACGCCGAGTTCGGTGAAGTGGCGCACGTCGTCGACCCGGTTGGTGACGAAAGGTCCGGGCGTGTGCGGGCCGACGATGATTCCGGCAACGAGCAGACCGAGGATCGAACCCAGTCCGAAGTGGCGGAAGACGGCGACGGCGATCGCCGCGACGACGAGCATGAGGACGGCGGAATGAACGAAGGATTGCGGGTCCATGCGGGGCAGTCGGTGGGTGGTGGAAAGGGGTGGGCGCTCGCCGGCGCGCGGCCGGCCGGGCGGCGCTCAGTCGAAGTAGCTGCGCGCGCTTTCGAAGCGCTGCGCGTAATAGGGGGCGGCGAGCTGGTCGATGCGCACGCGGCCGTTGGTCGACGGGGCGTGCACGAAGCGGTCGTCGCCGATGTAGATGCCGACGTGCGAGAACGGGGCGTTGCGCGTGTTGAAGAAGACGAGGTCGCCCGGGCGCAGGTGCGTGCGCGCGATCGGCCGGCCGCGCCGGGCGATGTCGGCGGCGCTGCCGGCGACGTTCAGGCCGGCGGCGCGCCGGTAGATGTACGACACCATGCCGCTGCAGTCGAGGCCGGCCGACGGGTGCTTGCCGCCGAAGCGGTAGTCGGTGTCGATCAGGCTGAGCGCGTAGAGGACGACGTTGTGCCCCTTGTCGCTCGCTGCGGCGCCGGCAGCCGGGCGGGGCGCCGTTGCCGCCGGGTCTGGCGGCAGGCTGCTGCAGGCGGCGACGAGCAGCCCGAGGGCACCGACGATGATCGTTTGGAGACGCATGGTGCACAGTATAAACTGCCGTTTTTGCTTTTTCGGAGACGGCCATGCAACTCGCCGACGCGCGCCTGCTGCTTTCCGCAGCTTATCTTGACGGTCGTTGGCAGGCGGCCGACGATGGGCAAAGCCTGCCGGTCTGCGACCCGGCGAGCGGCCAGGAGATCGCGTGCGTGCCGCTGATGGGGGCGGCCGAGACGGCGCGCGCGATCGACGCCGCCGCCCGCGCGCTGCCCGCGTGGCAGGCGCGCACGGCGAAAGAGCGCGCGGCGATCCTGCGCCGCTGGTTCGAGCTGATCGTCGGCAACGGCGAAGACCTGGCGCAACTGATTACCGCCGAGTGCGGCAAGCCGCTTGCCGAGGCGCGCGGCGAGGTCGCTTACGGCGCGTCCTTCGTCGAGTGGTTCGCCGAGGAAGGCAAGCGCGCTTACGGCGAGACGATTCCGAGCCCGGCCGGCGACCGCCGGCTGTTGACGATACGCCAGCCGATCGGCGTCTGCGCGGCGATCACGCCGTGGAATTTTCCGCTCGCGATGATTACGCGCAAAGTCGCTCCGGCGCTTGCCGCCGGGTGTACGGTCGTCGTCAAACCGGCCGAGCAGACGCCGCTGACCGCGCTGGCGCTCGCCTGGCTGGGCGAGGCGGCCGGTTTGCCGGCCGGCGTGCTCAACGTGCTGACCGGCGATCCGCGGGCGATCGGCGGCGCGCTGTGCGCCAGCCCGCTCGTCCGCAAGCTATCGTTCACCGGGTCGAGCGAGGTCGGCCGGCAATTGATGGCGCAGTGCGCGCCGACCGTCAAGCGGCTGTCGCTCGAACTCGGCGGCAACGCGCCGTTCATCGTTTTCGACGACGCCGACCTGGCGGCGGCGGTGGAAGGCGCGCTCGTCGCCAAGTATCGCAATACCGGCCAGACCTGCGTCTGCGCCAACCGTCTGCTCGTCCAGGAGGGCATTCACGATCGTTTCGTCGAGCAACTGGCGGCGCGCGTGGCGACGCTGCGCGTCGGCGCGGGCAGCGAGGAGGGCGTCGCGCAGGGGCCGCTGATCGACGCGGCGGCGCTGGCCAAGGTCGAGGCGCTGCTCGCCGATGCGCTCGCCCAGGGCGCGCGCGTGCTCACCGGCGGCAAGCGGCACGCGCGCGGCGGGCGCTTTTTCGAACCGACGGTGCTCACCGGGGCGACGCCGGCGATGCGCCTGGCGCGCGAGGAAGCCTTCGGACCGCTGGCGCCGGTCTTCCGCTTCACCGACGAGGAAGAGGCGATTCGTCTGGCCAACGACACCGAGTATGGCCTGGCAGCGTACGTCTATACGCGCGATGTGGCGCGCTGCCTGCGTCTCGGCGAGGCGCTCGAGTACGGCATGGTGGGTATCAACACCGGCCTGATCTCGAACGAGGTGGCGCCTTTCGGCGGCATCAAGCAGTCGGGAATCGGGCGCGAGGGTTCGCGCCACGGGCTGGCCGAGTATCTCGCGGTGAAGTATCTCTGCTTCGCCGTCTGAGCGCGCGCGGTCGCCATGCTCAAGCTGTTGTTCGTCGGGTTGCTCGTCGGCGGCCTGATCTGGGCCGTGCTCGCCTGGCGGCGTGCGCTGCGCGGGCAGCGCGAGCGCTACATCGATTCGTACCCGTACGCAAAATTCCTCGACCAGCGGTTGGCGGCGCGCCGGCCGGAACTCGACGCGGCGCAGCGCGCGCTCGTTTTCGACGGTCTGCGCGAGTATTTCCAGCTTTGCCGCGAGTCCGGTCGGCGGATGGTCGCCATGCCGTCGCAGGTGGTCGACGACGCCTGGCACGAGTTCATCCTGTTCACCCGGCAGTACGCGCGCTTCTGCGAGCACGGGCTGGGGCGTTTCCTGCACCACACGCCGGCTTCGGCGATGCGCTCGCCAACCGACGCGCCGGACGCGATCAAACGCGCCTGGCGGCTGGCCTGCCGGCGCAGCGGGATCGATCCGGCGCAGCCGCAGTCGCTGCCGCTGCTTTTCGCGCTCGACGCGCTGCTCGGCATCGCCGGCGGTTTCGTGTACCAGCTCGATTGTCTGGCCGCTGCCTCAGCCGGCAACGCAACGGCTTTCTGCGCCGGGCATATCGGCTGCGGCGGCGGTTGCGCCGGGAGCAGCGGCGACAGCGACGCGGCCGGTGACGGCGGCGGTTGTGGTGGTGGCTGCGGCGGCGATTGAGGACGCCGCGCCGTTCACACGCCCTGCGCTTTCAACCAGGCTTGCAGCCGGCGCCAGCCGTCGTCGGCTTCGGCTTTGCGGTACGACGGCCGGTAGTCGGCGTGGAAAGCGTGCGGCGCGCCGTCGTAGACGTGGATGTTCGACGCCTTGCTGGCGGCTGCGCTGCCCGGCTGGGCGAGCGCCTGGCGCATCTGCTCGACGCTGTCGAGCGGGATGCCGCTGTCGGCGCCGCCGTACAGGCCGAGCACCGGCGCCAGCAGACGGCCGGCGACATCGAGCGGCTGCTTCGGCGTCATCTCATTGGCCGGTCCGACCAGACGCCCGTACCAGGCGACGCCGGCTTTCAGTTGAGGGTTGTGCGCCGCGTACAGCCAGGTGATTCGCCCACCCCAGCAGAAGCCGGTGATCGCCAGGCGGTCGCTGTCGCCGCCGTTGGCTTTCGCCCAGGCGACGCAGGCGTCGAGATCGCTCATCACCTGCGCGTCGGGCACTTTGGCGACCAGCTTGCTGATCAGTTCCTGCACGTTCGCGTACTCCCGCGGATCGCCCTGGCGGGCGTAGAGTTCGGGCGCGATCGCCTGGTAGCCGAGCTTGGCCAGGCGTCGGCAGACGTCCTTGATGTGTTCGTGCACGCCGAAAATCTCCTGCACGACGAGGACGACCGGCCACTTGCCGGCACCCGCCGGCTGCGCGCGGTAGGCGGGCATTTCGCCATCGGCCGTCGGCACCTTGATCTCTCCGGCGCGCAGGCCGTCGGTGTCGGTCGTGATGACGCTTTGCGCGGCGACCGGCTGCACCGCCAGCGCGAAACCGGCGCCGAGCGCGCTGACGATGAACTGGCGTCGATTGAAGGCGACGGCGGGGACGAGGCTGTCGAAGTCGGAAGTATCGCGCACGGGTCTCTCCTCTGATCAGGGTGGGTTTTGTGTATCATGCCACGGTCGGCTATCCTCTGACCATCGGGCAGCCGATCAATTCAACCCGCCGCGGCGCGCGCGCAGCCGGCGCTGCGCTTCGCCTCGGCCTTGCCGCAAAGGAGTGAATGATGGAGCAGCCGATCAGCCGTTTTCCCGTGCCAGCGCTTGCCGACCTGCCCGATGACGTGCGTGCGCGCATCCTGGCAGTGCAGGAGAAATCGGGTTTCGTCCCGAATGTCTTTCTCACGCTGGCGCATCGGCCGGACGAGTTTCGTGCCTTCTTTGCCTATCACGATGCGCTGATGGAGAAGGAGAGCGGCTTGAGCAAGGCCGAGCGCGAGATGATCGTCGTCGCGACGAGCGGTGCCAATCAGTGCCAGTACTGCGTCGTCGCGCACGGCGCGATCCTGCGCGTGCGTGCGCGCAATCCGCTGATCGCCGATCAGGTTGCGGTGAACTACCGCAAGGCCGACCTGACGCCGCGCCAGCGGGCGATGCTCGATTTTGCCCTGAAAGTCGCGCTGCGCTCGGCCGAGGTCGGCGAGGCCGATTTCGCCGTCTTGCGCGAGCGCGGCTTTTCCGAGGAAGACATCTGGGACATCGGCGCCGTCGCCGCCTTCTTCGCCATGTCGAACCGTCTGGCCAACATGACCTCGATGCGGCCGAACGA
>NZ_JAVMKF010000050.1:9212-29294 GCF_031732815.1 Accumulibacter sp.
CCTTCTTCGCCATGTCGAACCGTCTGGCCAACATGACCTCGATGCGGCCGAACGACGAGTTCTTCCTGCTTGGTCGGCAGCCGCGCAGTTGAGCGGGCAACTAAAGTTTGCTGCGCTGCGGCCGATACTGGTCTGACCGGGTTCGCCGCGCGGGCCAGCGCCGCGCGCCGGCGCCGCGTCTCGCACCTGGGCTCTGGCCGGGAGATTTCGTCATGTTGAGCACTTTGCGTTGCTTGCCGCCGATCGGGCTGGCTTTGCTCGCCTTGCTGTTTGCCTGCCTGGCGCGCGCCGAGAATCTGGTGATTCCGGGCAGCGGCAACCCGGAACACGTTCTCGGACAACTGGCCAAGGCGTTCAACGAGCGGCAGAGTCAACACCGGGTGATCGTTCCACCTTCGACCGGAACCGCCGGTGCGGTGCGCGACGTCGGCGAGGGAATCTCGTCGCTCGGTCGCGTCGGGCGTTCGCTGAAGGACGATGAGGCGCGCCAGGGCTTTGTGCATGTGCCGCTGGGGCGCGATCCGGTGGTCATCGTCGGCGGCGCGCAGGTCGGCGTGCGCAAACTGACTTCGGCGCAGTTGCTCGACATCTATGGCGGGAAGGTGCGCAACTGGAGCGAACTCGGCGGCCGGCCGGCGCCGATTCGCGTGCTCGGCCGGGAGAATTCGGACGCCAGCCGGCAGGCGCTGGGTCGGACCATCAAGCCGTTCAAGGACCTGGTTTTCGATCCGGCGGTGAAGGTCGTTCATCTCGATCCACAACTGATCGAGTTGCTCGATCGCTACCCGACCAGTCTGGGTTTTCTCAACCGCTCGGCACTCGGCGCGGCGCAGAGCAAGCTTGTCCATCTGGCGCTCGACGGTGTCGAACCGACGGCGGAAAACGTCGAGCAGGGCCGTTATCCGGCCTCGGTCGAACTGGGTCTGATCCACAAGCCGAATGGCCTGACGCCGGCCGGCCGTGCCTTCCTGGATTTTGTCCGCTCGCCTGACGGCCTGAGCCTGCTGCGCCGGCACGGCATCCTGCCGGCTTCCGGCGCGCGCTGAACGCCGACGGCCAGGCCCAGCGGTGCGCCTGCGTTTCTCGATCACCGTTTCGCTGGTTGCCCTTTTCGCCGTTCTCGCGGCGCTCGCGCAGTGGACGGCGCTGCTCGTTTCGCACCAGGCTCTGCAGGCGACGGTGCGCGCGCGCGAGATCGACAAGATGCTGACCGTCGGGCGCGTCGTCGAGGAACTCGTGGTCGAGCAGTCGCGGCGGGCGCGCCTGACCGCGCGCCTCACCGCACGGCGCAACAGCCTGGGGCGCAACCTGGCGCAATCTGGCGAGGCGGCGGTCGAAACCGTGCGCGAGGTGCTCGACGAAGCGCTGGCAGCAAGCGCGGTCGCGCAGATGGAGATTGCCGACAGCCGGCAGCTGGTCGTCTATCGTGCGCACGAGCGCGCGCGGAATGGCGATCTGTCGGAAGTCTGGGGTGTCTTCGAGGCGCTTGCCGGGCAGGGCCAGATGGCCAGCACGATCGACAACGGCGTGGTCACCGTGCAGGCGATCGAGCCGGTCGACTGGAAGGGCAAGGTCGTCGGCGCGCTGGTCGCCGGCGTCCGCATCGATTCGTCGCTGCTGGCGAAGATCGGCGAAGACCTGGGTGCCGACCTCTTCCTGATTGCGCGCACCGGGGCCTTGCTCGCCAGTTCGCAAAGCGTCCCCTACACGCTCGACCAGGCGGCGATCCAGGAGGCTTTCGCTCAGAAGATTCCGGTCTACCGGCACGACATGCAGGCGCATCGGACGCTCGCCTACCTGCCGCTGACCATCGTCGACAACGCCTTCGTCATCGTCGCCGTGCTCGACAGCGCGCAGGCCTACGAAATGCTGGCGCGTGCCAACGAGCGCTCGCTGCTGATCACGCTGGGCATTCTGCTGGTCAGCGTGCTGCTCGGGAGTGCCCTCGTGCGCTGGGTGCTGCGCCCCTTGCGCGCACTGCGCGAACGCGCCGAAGCGTCGGCCGTCGCGCTCACCGGCAGCGCGATCGAGAGTGGTTCGTCGAACGAAATCGCGGCCATCGTCAAGGTGCTGGAAACGCTGACCGATCGCCTGGTGCGGCGCAACCGGGAACTCGCCGAGGCGACGCAGGCGGCCGAACAGGCGAGCAAGGCGAAGTCGCAGTTCCTCTCCAACATGAGCCATGAGATTCGCACGCCGCTCAACGGCATCCTCGGCATGGCCGAAGTGCTCGCGCGTACGCCACTCGCCGCCGAGCAGGCGCGCTACCTGCGGGCGATCACCAGCGCCGGCCAGTCGCTGCACGCGCTGCTCGGCGACATCCTCGATCTGGCCAAGATCGAGGCCGGCCGCATCGTCGTCGAGCAGATCGACTTCGATCTGATGGCCGTGCTCGTGCCGATGGCCGACGCCTTTCGCGAGATTGCCTCGGTGCATGGCAACGTGCTGAGCAGCGATCTGCGCATTCCGGCCAGTCTGGAGGTCAACGGCGACCCCACCCGGCTGCGCCAGGTGCTTTCCAATCTGCTCAGCAACGCGATCAAATTTACCGAACACGGGCGCGTGCTGCTCGCCGCCGAGCGGCTGGCGGATCGGGACGGCGATTCCCGTCTCTGGCTGCGCTTCCTCGTGCGCGACAGCGGCATCGGGATCGCGCCGGAAGCGCTGGCCCGGCTGTTTCAGCCCTTCGTTCAGGCCGACCAATCGACCACGCGCCGTTATGGTGGCAGCGGCCTCGGGCTGGTTATCTGCCGCCACCTGGTCGAGCTGATGGGCGGCTCGATCAGCGTCGACAGCACACCGGGTGCGGGCAGCACGTTTACCGTCGACCTGCCGTTTGCCGCGGCCTTGGCACCGGTGGCGAGCGACGGCGCCGGGGCGGGCAGCCGCCAGACGCTGAATGGAAGGATTCTGGTCGCCGAGGACAACCCGGTCAATCAGTCGGTGATCGAGGCGATGCTCGGCGAACTCGGGGTGACGGTGACGATCGTCGCCAACGGTGCAGCGGCCGTCGAGGCGCTGCCTGGCGGCGCCTTCGATCTGGTCCTGATGGACTGTCAGATGCCGGTGATGGACGGCTATGCGGCGACCGCGGCGATCCGCGCCGGCGCCGGCGCGCTGGCGCGCGTGCCGATCATTGCGCTGACTGCCAACGCGCTGCCGGAAGATCGGCAGCGCTGCCTCGCCGCCGGGATGGACGACTATTTGAGCAAGCCGATCCGGCTCGAAGCGCTGGCCGCGTGCTTGCGGCGCTGGCTGCCCGACGACGGCAGTCGGGCGGCGGCGCCCGCGAGCGCAGTGCCGCCGGCCGACCTGGTGTTGCCAGAGGTCGCGCCGGGGCTGGTCGGCACGCCACTGCGGGAAGGCGTGGCGCCGCCTCAGGCGGCTGCGCCCGGCCCGCCCGCGGCCTGCTCCAGTGCGCTGCTCGACCGCTCGGCGCTGATCGAAAACCCGGATTTTGCCGCCTCGCTGAACGGCGATCTGATTGCCCGCGTGATCGGGATCTACCTGCAGGAAACGCCGGAGTTGCTGGCGACGATCAGCCGCCGCCTGGCGGCCGACGCCTGGCCGGAAGTGACGCGCGCGGCGCATAGCCTGAAGTCGTCGAGTGCGGCGATCGGTCTGCCCAGCGTGGCGGCGCTGGCGGCTCACCTGGAAGCGCTCGCCCGGCGCGCCGAGCGCGCTGCCGTCGAGGCCGAGCTACCCCGGCTGCAGGCCGAGTTCGCGCGCGCGCTGCCCGAACTGGACGCCGAGCTGGCTCGCCTGTCGCACCCGGCAGCCGCTGCTGACCCGGCGCCGCGCGAGCCGTCGGCGGAGTAAGCACGGCGCGGCGCGGCCGTGTGGCGAGTATGGGCTCGGGCGTCGCCTCAGGCGTCACGCAGGCTGGCCATGTCGATCACGAAGCGGTACTTGACGTCGCTGTTCAGCATCCGGTCGTAGGCCACATTGATGTAATCGATCGGAATCACCTCGATGTCGGAGACGATCTGATGCTCGGCGCAGAAGTCGAGCATCTCCTGCGTTTCGCGGATGCCGCCGATGAGCGATCCGGCAATCCGGCGCCGCTTGAGAATCAGATTGAAGACATTGCCCGCCGGGTGCGGCGCGGCTGGTGCGCCGACCAAGGCGAGCGTGCCGTCGCGCTTGAGCAGGCTCAGGTAGGCGTCGAGATCGTGCGGGACGGCCACCGTGTCGAGAATGAAGTCAACACGGTTGGCGTACGCCGCCATCTGCGCGTCGTCGGTGGATACGCAGACTTCGTCGGCACCCAGTCGTCTGCCGTCGGCGATCTTGCCCGGCGAAGTGGTGAACAGAACGACCTGCGCGCCCAGCGCGTGTGCGATCTTGACGCCCATGTGGCCAAGTCCGCCCAGCCCGACGATGCCGACCGTCGTCCCTGGTCCGACGCGCCAGTGGCGCAGCGGGGAGTAGGTGGTGATGCCGGCGCAGAGCAGCGGCGCGACGCGCGCCAGGTCGTCGGCGGCGTGTCTGATCTGGAGGACAAACGACTCCTTGACGACGATCGTCTGCGAGTAGCCGCCGTAGGTGTTTTCGCCGCCGAACACCGGGCCGTTGTAGGTTCCGGTGAAACCGTTCTCGCAGTACTGCTCTTCGCCCTCGGCGCACGAGTGACAATGCCCGCAACTGTCGATCATGCAGCCCACGCCGGCCAGATCGCCGACCTTGAAGCGGCGTACCTGGCTGCCGACGGCGCAGACGCGGCCGACGATTTCATGGCCGGGAACCGACGGGTAGAGGGTGTTCGGCCACTCGCCGCGCGCCGTGTGCAGGTCGGAATGGCAAACGCCGCAATAGAGAATCTCGATCTGTACGTCGTCGGCAGCCGGTTCGCGCCGGTAGAGCTCGAACGGGGCGAGGCCGCTCGTCTTGTTCTGCGCTGCGTACGCTTTGCTCCTGATCATCGGGGAATCCTTTCGCTTGCTGTTGGTGGCGCGCAGCGAACGCGCCGGAAGTCGCCTGCCGGGGCGGGCGAGCGCCGTTCTGCGCGGGGAAATCTTAGCCTGCCGCACCCGGCGAATGGAAGCCTCGGCGTAGCGGTCATCGGCGACGCGCGCTGATGACCGTCGATATGCACTAAAGAGATCGCCAATTGCGCCGTCAACGATAAAGCTGGAGCAGGGCTCCCGGCAACGCCTGAGCGTTGCGCCGGGTGCGGCTTCGCTTGCGCAGGCTGTGCTGCAAGCAGAGTGGGTGTGATCTGGTTCCTGCTGTACCGTGTGCGCGCGTGTTCTACTTGCGCCGGGCCGCACAACGGCCGGGCGATCGCCTGCGGCAGGATTTGGCAATTGGTCATAGGGGATATGTGATGGAGTGTCCTGCTCGTTTCATTCTCGGCAGGCGGCAGATGGCCGTGCTGTGTTCGCTCGTCGTCGGCCTGTTGCCGTTCGCCGGCCAGGCAGCGGATGACCCGCTGTTCGATCTCGATCTGACCGAAGTGCTCAATCTCGAGATTACTTCGGTGTCGAAGAAACCGCAGACGGTTTCGCAGGCGGCAGCGGCGGTGTTCGTGATTACCGCCGACGACATCCGGCGTTCGGGCGCGACGACCATCCCCGACTTGTTGCGCATGGTGCCGGGCGTCCAGGTCGGGCAGATCAGTTCGAATACCTGGGCGGTCAGTTCGCGCGGTATGGACGGGCGCTTCACCAACAAGCTGCTCGTCCTGATGGACGGGCGCAGCGTCTACTCGCCGACCTTCTCCGGCGTCTACTGGGATGTCCAGGATGCGGTCATCGAGGATATCGAGCGCATCGAAGTCATCCGCGGGCCGGGCGCCACGCTCTGGGGAGCGAACGCGGTCAACGGCGTGATCAACATCATCACCCGGTCGGCGGCCAGTACGCAGGGTGGCCTGCTCGTCGGTCGCGCTGGCGATGACGAGCGTGGTGGTGCCGTGCGTTACGGGGGCAGTTTCGGCGAACTCGGCCATTGGCGCGCCTACGCCAAGGGTTTCACACGCGATCCGGTGGTCGTCGAGGCGACCGGCAAGGACGCCGGCGATTCGTGGCGCCAGGCGCGCGCCGGCTTTCGCGCCGATCTGACGCCGAGCACGCGCGACGCGGTGACGCTGCAGGGCGATTACTACCGCGGCCGCTCGGGCGAGTTGTCGAATCTGAACTTCGTCATACCACCGTACAACGCGATTGCTGAAACCGATCAGAAGCTCGCCGGCGGCAACCTGACGCTGCGCTGGCAGCGCGAGGTTTCGGCGAGCGACTCGTTTACGCTGCAGGCCTACGTCGATTACACCCGGCGCGACTGGCCGCTGCACTTCGACGAGCGGCGGACAACGTATGACCTGGACTTTCAGTACCGTAGTCGACGCTTTTCCGGACACGACCTGGTCGCCGGTCTGGCGTACCGCTACAGCCGCGACGCGCTGCACCCGTCGTACCGGGGAGTTCCGGCAGCCAGCCTGGTTTACCCCGATGTTCAGCCCGCCTCGGCCGAGCGCCGGCTGCTCAGCGCGTTTCTCCAGGACGACATCGCGCTGGTGCCGGAAAAGCTGATCCTGACGCTTGGCGGCAAGTTCGAGAAGAACGACTATACCGGCGTCGAGTTCCAGCCGAACGCCCGTCTTTTGTGGACGCCGAGCGAGAGCACGTCGTTGTGGACCTCGGTAGCCAAGGCGGTGCGCACGCCCAGCCGCATCGACCGCGGCGGCTACGTCAACGTCCAGTTGCTGCCGCCGTCGATGATGCTGCCCCTGCCGGTGCTCGTCCAGGGCGCCGGGATCGTCGAATCGGAGTCGCTGATTGCCTACGAAGTGGGCGTCAAACAGCGTTTCAGCAAGACGCTGAGCGCCGATCTTTCGCTCTATTACAATGAATACGACAAGCTGCGTTCCGGCCGCTTGATCGGCCTGCTGTGCATGCCGGCGCGCGCGCCGGTGCCTGGCTGCCTGCTGCAGCCCGGGCAGAGCTACCTCCTCCAGTCGTCGCTCGTGGCCAACGAGGCGCGCGCGCGCAGCCATGGCGTCGAGCTGGCGCTCGACTGGCGACCCTTGAGCACGCTGCGCTTTCAGGCGGCGCTCAGTCAGCAGTCGATGAGCGTCCAGGAAAGGGGGACGGCGTTCTCGACCGATCGTGAGGAAAGTGCGCCGGAAGTGCAGGCGTCGCTGCGGGCGATGTGGAGTCCGCGCAGCTCGGTCGACGTCGATTTCTGGCTCAGGCGAGTTGGCCGGCTGGCCGATGTCGGCGCCGGCGTGGCGATTCCCGCCTATACCGAACTTGACGCACGTCTCGCCTGGCGCCCGCGCAAGGATGTCGAACTGGCCTTGATCGGGCGCAACCTGCTGCACCGCAGTCATCCCGAGTTCAGATCCGAACTGCAGGACATCCCATCGCTCGAGGTCGACCGGTCGGTGGCGGCCCAGGTCACCTGGAAGTTCTGACGCGTTGGGGATCGAACATGCAGCGGCTGCTGGCGACGCTGGGGAGCAACGGATGGCCGTCCTGATCGCGCGCTTGCGCCGTTGGGCCTGCCTGGCTGCGCTTGCCGCTTTCGCCGGATCGCTCCTGGCCGATCCTCTCGTCTCACGCGAAGAGCGGATCAAGGCGGTTCTCGTCTTCAAGATCCTGAAGTTCGTCACCTGGCCGGCAGCGACGCTCGCCGCCAAGGACCCGCTGGTACTCTGCGTCGCCGGCGAAGCGCCGATCGCGGAAGCGCTGGCCAGTGCGGAAGGGCGCCTGATCGGCGAACATACGGTCGCGCTGCGCCGCGTGCACAACTTGTCGCTCGCCGAAGTCAAGGCGTGTCACGCGCTCTATCTGTCGGCCGGTATCCGCGACGCCGGCAGCGTGCTGGCTGCACTGCGCGGCAGGCCGCTGTTGACCCTCGGCGACGCACCCGACTTTGCGCGTCGCGGTGGCTGCGTCGGACTCTTGCGCGGCGAGAACCGGCTGCTCTTCGAAGTCAGTCTGAAAGCCGTGCGCGAGAATGGGCTGGAGATGGCCGCTCCCTTGCTTGAACTTGCTACGCTGGTCGACTGAAAGGCGACGACCGATGAGCCGCTCATCCAGAGGGCGAAATGCCTCCATTCGCAGTCGTTTGCGCTACAGCATCTGGGCCACCGTCGGCGGCACGCTCGCTTTCGTCGCACTGCTCGTGCTCGGCTTTCAGGCGTTCTCCTACTCGCGTTCGCTGCTCGAACGGCTCGACGTGGTGGCCGGCATCGTCGCCCGCAACGCGACCGCGGCGATCGAGTTTGCCGACGCCCGCCAGGCGGCCAAGCTCCTTTCATCGCTGCAGGCGGATCCGGATATCGAGTCGGGCGCGCTATTCACCAGCGATGGCGAGCTCTTCGTCAGTCATCAGTCGGACGACGGCCAGCCCGCCGCGCCTGCCGCGACGCCGCCCTGGGTGAGCGAAAAGCTGCCGCTGCTGGTCAGCGATGGGCAGGCGGTCCATCGTCTGCACATCGACGGTGTCGACTATCTGAGCCCGGTCGTCCTGCACAACGAAACCATCGGCTGCCTGTACATCCGTGCCAGCCTGACGCGCCTGCACCAGCAACTGCTGCTCAATACCCTGTTCATCGTCACCGTCCTCCTGCTCGCCGGCGGCGTTGCTTCGCTGCTTTCGGCGCGGCTGCAGCAACGCATCGTTGCGCCCATCCTGCGTCTTGCCGAGTCGATGCGGCGGGTCAGCGAGCAGCAGGATTTCAGCATTCGCGCGTCCTCCGGCAACGGCGAGGCGCCGGAAGAGGTTGCCCGCCTGACCGAGGGCTTCAACAGCATGCTCGCCCAGATCGAGGAGTGCGATCACCGGCTGGCCGAGCGCGGCGATGAGCTGGCGCGCAGCAACCACGAACTGGCGACCGTCGCGCAGCGCGCCAACGAGGCGCAGGCAATGGCCGAGCAGGCGAGCCGGGCGAAGTCGATCTTCCTGGCCAACATGAGTCACGAAATCAGGACACCGATGAACGGCATCATCGGTATGACCGAGGTGCTGCTCGACACGCCGCTGAACGAGCGGCAACGCGACTTCGCGCAAACCGTCATGCATTCCGGTCAGGCCTTGCTCTCGGTGATCAACGACATCCTCGACTTCTCGAAGATCGAAGCCGGCAAGCTCGAACTCGACCCGGTCGACTTCTGTCTGCGCGAGAGCATGGAAGAAGCGGTTGGCCTGTTTGCCGAGCGCGCGCACGCCAAGGGGCTGAACCTTGCCTGCGCGATCGGATCCGAACTGCCGCTCTGGGTCAAGGGCGACGCCGGGCGCCTGCGCCAGATCGTCACCAACCTGCTGAGCAATGCGATCAAGTTTACGGCGCGTGGCGAGGTCTGGGTCGACGTCGGCCTGGTCGAGCAGGGGGAGACCGGGATCGTCATCAAGACGACGGTCAGCGACACTGGAACGGGCATCGAGCCGGCCAAGCAGAACAGCATCTTCGATGAGTTCTCGCAGGCCGACAGCAGCACTGCACGGCGCTACGGCGGCACCGGTCTGGGACTCGCCATCGTGCGCCAGTTGTCGGCGCTGCTCGGTGGTGAAGTCGGCGTCGTCAGCGCGCCGGGCAAGGGGAGCTCCTTCTGGTTCACCGTCCGCCTGCAGTTGGCGCCCGGCCATCCCGCCGGCGAACACGAAGGCGACGGTAACGGCCTGCGCGGGCAGCGCGTTCTGGTCGTCGCCGAGAGCAGCCGCGGGCGAGATGTGCTTTTCCGCTACCTGCACGGCTGGGGAATGCATTGCGAGATGGCGAGCGAGGCGAGCGAAGCGCTTGCCGTTCTGCGCCGCGCGGCGGACGCCGGGCGCCCATTCTCCGTCGCCCTGCTCGACGCCGAGCCGGCCGGCCTGGACGGCGTCGCGCTGGCGCGCCGGGTGCGCACGGACGATCGCCTGGGCAGCCTGCGTCTGCTCATCCTGAGCGCGATGACGCGTGCCGCTCTGGCCGGAGCGATGAGCGCTGCGGCGGCCGACGACTACCTGCACAAGCCGATCCGCAAGGCGCAGCTTTTCGCCAGCCTGTTGCGGGTCGCCGGGCTGCTCGCCGCCGATCAGCCGGGTAGCGCCGGCGATGGCGACGGCGATGACGGTCCACTGCTCGGCGTCAAGGTGCTGCTGGTCGAAGACAATGCGGTCAATCAGGCGGTTGCCTGCGCGACGCTGGACTGGCTGGGTTGCCGCACGCGCGTCGCAGACGGCGGACTGGAGGCGATCGCCGCGCTGCGCGCCGAGGCTTTCGACATCGTGCTGATGGACTGCCAGATGCCGGGAATCGACGGCTACGAAGCGACGCGACGAATTCGCCGGCTGGAAAGCGACGCCCAGCGCGACGGCCAGGCGCGCCCGCGGGTGCCGATCATCGCTCTCACCGCGAATGCCATGCAGGGCGACCGCGACGCATGTCTGGCCGCCGGGATGGACGATTACATGAGCAAGCCTTTCCGGCGCGATGTATTGCGCACGATGCTCGAACGCTGGGTGCGACCGGCTGCGGCCGGGCCGATCGCCGCCGGCGGCGCACCGGCGGCAGGCAGCGAGCCGGCCGGCGCGCACGGTGTCGACGAGGAGATCCTGCACACCTTGCGCGCGATCGGCAAAGCCGACTTCTTCGCCCGGGTGATCGGCATCTTTCTCGACAGTACGCCGCTCAAGCTGGCCGAGCTGGCGAAGGCGGTGCAGGCGAAGGACGCCGGCCAGGTCGCGGCGCTCGCCCACCAGCTCAAGTCGAGCAGCGCAACGCTCGGCGTCATGCGCCTCTCGCACGCGGCGAAGGTGCTCGAAGCCGACGCGCGGAACGGCCGGTCGGACGATTTCGCGCGCCACGCCGCGACCATGCTCGCCGCTTTCGACGCAGCGCAGCCCTACCTGCACCAACTCGCCGGACGCACGGCGCCAGCGCCGGTCGTGGCAACGACAGACAGCAGCTCGCTGGCCTGATCCGGCGACGCGGCCGACGCGGTACGGGCGATGCCGAAGGTTTGTGGCAAAATGCCTTGTCCGCCAAATCGGCGCATGGCGAAAATGTCGTCGTTGACAGGGAGAGCTGGAATGAGTGCGATCACGTGGTCGAGACTGCCTGGCCTGATGAAAGCTTTGCCGTCTGCGGCGAGCACCGTAGCGCTGCTGGCGCTTGGCGTCTCAGGTCCCGCGGCGGTCGCGGCCGATGTCGGACTGGCTGGAGTCTTTCCCGGCAAGGCTTTGCTCACCATCGACGGTGGCCCGCCGCGGACGATCGCGGTCGGCGCGAAGACCGCCGAAGGCGTACGCGTGCTGGCGGTCGATAACGAAACGGCAACGCTGGAAGTCGACGGCAAGAAGCGTACCCTGCGCGTCGGGCAGAATGTCGCCGCGCAGCCGGGCGGACAGGCGCCCAGCCAGGCGGTGTTGACCTCGGATGTACGTGGCCATTTCCTGACCACCGGAACGATCAATGGCGTCGCCGTGCGCTTCATGGTCGATACCGGTGCCTCGATCATCGCACTCGGGCCCAGCGAAGCCAAGCGTATCGGCATCGATCCGGGCAAGGGAACGGCCGAGATGACCATGACGGCGAACGGTGTGGCGCCGATCTCGCGCGTCAAGCTCGACGCGGTGCGCGTCGGCGATATCGTCGTGCATGGCGTCGATGCCGGCGTGAGCACGCAGGACATGCCTTTCGTCCTGCTCGGAATGAGCTTCCTCAACCGTTGCGAGATGCTGCGCGACGGCCAGACGATGACCTTGAAGAAACGTTACTAGGAGAAACCCCCTGATGCGTCACCGGGCAGAAAGAACAGCCATGCTGGGTCGCGAACTCGACATGTTGATGAACGAGCGGCAGACCCTGCTGCGTGTCGCCGGCGCGGGTGCAGCGCTGGTGGCGACGCTGGACAGCGCGCTCTTGCCGGCAAGCGCGGTAAAGTCGGCCGATCTGCTGGCGATTGCACTCAATGCGCTGCCGGAAGAGACCTTGCAGGACGCGCTGGCGGCCGTGCGCGCGCAGACCGCCAATCCGGACGAGCGCCTTGCCGGGAATTGATACGCTGCACCGCCCGTTGCCACCGGGCGCTGGGCCGTTCGATCTCGCTCGCTTGCGCCGCGTCTTGCTGCGTGCGCCCTCGCGCACGCACGCAGTGCTTGAAGACGGCGTCGGCGAAGAGGATCTGCTGCCGGCCGCGGTGCTCTTTCCGATCGTCAACCGCGGCGCTGCACCGACCGTCCTGCTCACCCAGCGCACCGCGCATCTGAAGGACCATCCGGGGCAGGTGAGTTTTCCCGGCGGCCGCTGCGAGGACAGCGATCCGTCGCCGGCGCACACGGCGCTGCGCGAAGCCGGCGAAGAAATCGGCCTCGCCGCAGAATGCGTCGAGATTGCCGGCTATCTGCCGGAATACCTGACCAGCACCGGATTCCGCGTGACGCCGGTGGTCGCCTGTCTGACGCCGCCCTTCGAACTCTCTCCGGACGCTTTCGAAGTTGCCGAAGTCTTCGAGGTCCCGCTCGCCTTCCTGCTCGACCCGGCCAATCATCAGGAACACTCGCTGCATTATCGCGGCCGCCTGCGCCGCTATCACGCGATGCCCTACGGCAGGCATTTCATCTGGGGCGCGACGGCGGGCATGATCATGTCGCTCTACCGCGCATTGAAGGCCGCCGAAGGCTAGTCGAGCGCAGCACTCAAGCCGGCCGCCCATTGGCACGGATTCGCCGGCCGACCGAGAAGCCGCGTGCGCTTGGAGCGTTGCACCGGAGGCGATCAAAGTATCGCACCGGACGCGCTCAAAGTATCGCACCGGAGGCGCTCAAAGTATCGCACCGGAGGCGCTCAGGGCAGCGCACCGGTGAGCGCCGCCGGTAGCACTGCGCAGCGCTCGGCGAGAAAGGCGCGCAGTTCGCGTACCGCCGGGTTGATCTGCCGTCGGTCGGCGCAGACCAGATTGAGCGGTGCCGGTTCGCCCTGCCAATCGGTGCACAGCGCGACCAGCCGGCCGGCGCGCAGGTCGTCGGCGACGTCGAGCGCCGACTTGTAGGCGATTCCGCGCCCGGCCACGGCCCAGCGGCGGACCGCGTCGCCGTCGTCGGCGACCCGGTCGCCGCGCACGCGCACCGCTTCGTCACGGCCGCCGCGCGTAAACCGCCAGCGGTCATGCACGCTGTCGCCGAGCAGGAAACACAGGCAGTTGTGGCCGATCAGCGCAGCCGGCGCCTTCGGCGTTCCGGCGCGCCTCAGGTAGGCGGGCGCGGCGCAGAGCACGCGTCGGTTGGCCGGCGCGACGGGCAGGACGACCAGATTCGAATCGGGCGGCAGGCCGTAGCGCAGCGCGATATCGATCGGCTGCCGGAAGACGCCGGCGATGCGGTCGGAGAGCTGCACGCGTACCTGCAGTTGCGGGTGGCGCGTCTGGAAGTCGTCGAGCCAGGGCAGGACGATGTTGCGACCGAGGTCGGAAGGGAGCGAGATCTGCAGCGTGCCGCGTACCGTCGCGTCGCCGCCGGCGAGCAGGCTGCGCCCCTCGGCAAAGGCGTGCAGCCCTTGCCGGCAATGCTGCAGATAGACTTCGCCTTCCTGCGTCAGGCGCAGGCTGCGCGTCGAGCGGACGAAGAGCGCAACGTGCAGTTCACGTTCCAGGCGCTTGAGCGAGGCGCTCGCCGCGGCCGGCGTCAGGTCGAGTTGGCGCGCTGCTTCCGACAGGCTGCCGGCTTCGGCGGTGGCGACGAAGATCTCGATATCGCGCAGGTAGATCATCTTCAATCCAGCGTTGAAACTGATTGCACGGTATCAGCCTTTTTCAATTCCTTCAATTGGCCCATCATGCCCGCCTGGCGAGTTACCGCGCTTGGCGCAGTTTGCTGGCGGTTGCCGACCGATTGCCAGCTTGGGCGTCGGCAGCCGGCTGGCGCTGCCCACCCGCTTCCGATCACCTTCCCAGGAGCCCAGACGATGAGCCTGCAACGTCTCTTCCAGCCGTATCGACTCGGCGCCCTCGAACTGCCCAACCGCATCGTCATGGCGCCGATGACGCGCTGCCGGACGACGCAGCCGGGCGACGTGGCGAACGCGCTGATGGCGCAGTATTACGCGCAACGCGCATCGGCCGGACTGATCATCAGCGAGGCGACGCAGATTTCCCGGCAAGGCCAGGGCTACAGCTTCACGCCGGGAATCTTCTCGGCGGAGCAGCTTGCCGGCTGGCGGCGGGTCACCACTGCGGTGCACGCTGCCGGCGGGCGAATCTTCCTGCAGCTCTGGCACGTTGGGCGGATGTCGCACGCCTGCTTTCACGACGGCGCGCCGCCGGTAGCCCCGTCGGCGCTGGCGCCCGAGGCGCAGGTGTGGGTCGCCGACGCCGACGGCGTCGGCCGCATGCTCGACTGCCCGACGCCGCGCGCGCTCGAGCTCGGCGAGATCGCCGGCATCGTCGATGACTTCCGGCGCGGCGCGGCGAACGCGCTCGCCGCTGGTTTCGACGGCGTCGAGATTCATGGCGCCAACGGCTACCTGATCGACCAGTTTCTGCGCAGCACGGCGAACCAGCGGAGCGACGCTTACGGCGGCAGCCTGCACCGGCGCATCCGCTTTCTCGACGAAGTCGCTACGGCGGTGGCCGGCGAAGTCGGTGCCGAGCGCACCGGCGTTCGCCTGGCGCCCTTCATCACCGCGCGTGGCATGAACTGTCCGGAAATCATCCCGGCCATCCTGGCCGCGGCCGAGCGTCTGAATGAACTCGGGCTTGCCTACATTCACCTGTCGGAAGCCGACTGGGACGACGCGCCGCAGGTGCCCGAGGATTTCCGCCACGCGCTGCGCCGTGTGTTCAAGGGCGGGCTGATCGTCGCCGGGCGTTACGACGCGGCGCGCGCCGAGGCGATCCTGCGCGCCGGTCTGGCTGACCTGTGCGCCTTCGGCCGGCCGTTCATTGCCAACCCCGATCTGCCGCGCCGTTACGCGCTGGGCCTGCCGCTTGCCGACTTCGCCGCCAGCCGGCTGTTCGGCGGCGACGCGCACGGCTACACCGACTACCCCGCTTACCCTGATGGAGAAAAGGAATGAAAGCCGTTGGCTACCAGAAAACCCTGCCGATCGAAGACCCGGCGTCGCTGCAGGAGGTCGAACTGCGCGAACCGGTCGCCAGCGGGCGCGACCTGCTGGTCGAGGTGAAAGCGATTTCGGTCAATCCGGTCGACGTGAAGATCCGCGCCGGTCGCACGCCGCCGGCTGGCGAGTGGGGCGTGCTCGGCTGGGACGCGGCCGGCATCGTCCGTGCCGTCGGCCCGCAAGTCAGCCTGTTTCGTCCGGGCGACCGCGTCTGGTACGCCGGCGACATCACGCGCGCCGGGAGCAATGCCGAGTTGCAGGCGGTTGACGAGCGGATCGTCGGGCACCTGCCGCGCACGCTGGACTTTGCCCAGGCGGCGGCGCTGCCGCTCACCGCGATCACCGCCTGGGAGATGCTGTTCGATCGCCTGCGCATCATGCCGGGCAAGCGGCCGACCGACGAGCGCCTGCTGATCGTCGGCGCCGGCGGCGGTGTCGGCTCCATCCTGGTGCAACTGGCGCGCCGTCTGACTGGACTGACCGTCATCGGCACCGCTTCGCGCGCCGAGACGCAGTCCTGGGTGCGCGAGCTCGGTGCGCATCACGTGCTCGACCACAGCCGGCCGCTGGCCGACGAGCTGAAGCGCATCGGCTTCGCGGATGTCAGCCATGTGGTCAGCCTGACGCACAGCGAAGAGCACTTTGCGCAGATCGTCGAAGTGCTCGCGCCGCAGGGCTGCTTCGGCCTGATCGACGATCCGGCGACGCCGCTCGACGTGCGCAAGTTGAAGGCGAAAAGCGTCTCGCTGCACTGGGAACTGATGTTTACCCGCTCGCTCTTCCAGACCGCCGACATGATCGCCCAGCACCGGCTGCTCTGCGAACTGGCTGCGCTGGTCGACGCCGGCCTGGTCAGGACGACGCTAGGCGAGCACTACGGGCGCATCGACGCGGCCAACCTGCGGCGTGCGCACGCGCTGATCGAAGCGGGCAAGGCGCGCGGCAAGATCGTTCTCGAAGCCTTCTGAGCGCTCGCCCACCGCTCGCCGGGCCGATGCGCGCCGGCCAACACTGTCAGGGCAAGGCCGCGCCGGGGTCTCCCGTCGGACCTGCCCTTCACCGTCGCCGCCCGTTCCGGGCGGCGCACTTTCTCGTAAGGAGACAAAACGTGGACATCGCCCACCTCGCCACCACCCGCCACACGTGCAAGGCTTTCGACCCGGCGCGGAAGATTCCGCCCGCAGACTTCGAGCAACTGCGCACGCTGCTGCGCTACGCGCCGTCGTCGGTCAATTCGCAGCCCTGGCATTACGTGATCGCCGCCAGCGATGCCGGCAAGGCGCGCATCGCCGAGACACTGCAGGGCGGCTACGCGTACAACGAAGGCAAGGTGCGCAATGCCTCGCAGGTCATCGTCTTCTGCGTGCGCCAGGATCTGAACGACGAACATCTGGCCCGCCTGCTCGAGCAGGAGGAGCTTGACGGGCGTTTTGCAAGCGCGCAGGCGCGCGCCGCGCAGAACACCGCGCGCACTTTCTACGCCGACCTGCACCGCAAGGATCTGGACGATGCGCGCCCATGGATGGAACGTCAGGTCTACCTGGCGCTGGGCATGCTACTCGCCGGCGCTGCCGCGCTTGGCATCGACGCATGTCCGATGGAAGGCTGCGACCCGGCGGCGCTCGACCGTGCGCTCGGGCTGGCCGAGCGCGGCTATTCGGCGCTGGTGATGGTCGCGCTCGGTTACCGCAGCGAGGCCGATTTCAACGCCGCGCTGCCCAAGTCGCGCCTGGCGGAAGCCAGCGTCTTCACCGAGATCTGAGCGGCGCTGGCGGTGCGGCGCCGCTGGCAAACGCGCAGACGCTGCTCAGGCGCTCAGCGTTGCGTAGTCGAGGTAGCCTTTTTCGCCGCCGCTGTAAAAGGTCGCCAGGTCCGGCGGATTGAGCGGCGCGCCGCGCGCAAAGCGCTCGACCAGGTCGGGGTTGGCGATCCACGCACGGCCGTAGGCGACGGCGTCGCACAGTCCGGCGTGCAGGCGCGCTTCGCCCGTGTCGCGGTCAAAACCGCCGTTGGCGATCAGGGGCATTTTCGCCAGCGGGCGGAAATGCGCGCCGACGTCGCTCAGCGCGTGCGGCGTATCGTCGAGCTGGCGCGGCATGAAGGCTTCGCTCAAATGCAGGTAGGCCAGCCCGTAGGCGTTGGCGCGGGCGACGACATGTTCCCACATCGGCACCGTATCCGCGTCCACATTGACGCCGTGGAAGCGATTCATCATCGGGTTGAGCCGGCAGCCAAGGCGGTCGAAGGGCATCACCTGGCCGACCGCTTCCAGCACCTGGCAGAAGAAGCGCGCGCGGTTCTCGTGGCTGCCGCCGTACTCGTCGTCGCGCGTGTTGGCGTCGCGCGAGAAGAACTGGTGGAAGAGGTAGCCGTTCGACGAATGGATCTCGGCGCCGTCGAAGCCAGCCGCCAGCGCGTTCGCCGCGGCGCGTCGGAAGTCGGCGACGACGCCGGCGATCTCGTCGCGGGTCAGCGCGTGCGGCGTCACCGTTTCCGGCTGGCCGCTGGGCGAAAACATCTTCCACTCCGGGTTGATCGCCGACGGCGCGACAGGCGGCTTGCCGCTGTGAAACTCGGGCAGCGAGAGGCGGCCGCAGTGCCACAGTTGGCAGACGATCAACCCGCCCTTCTCGTGCACAGCGTCGGTCACCCGCCGCCAGCCGGCGACCTGCTCGTCCGACCAGATGCCCGGCGTGAACGGATAGCCGCGCGCCTGCGGCGAGACGATCGTTCCTTCCGAAACGATCAGTCCGGCGGCAGCGCGCTGCGCGTAATAGCGCCGCATCATCTCGGTGGGCACGTAGCCGGCGTTGTCGCAGCGACAACGGGTAAGCGGCGCCATGACGACGCGGTTTTTCAGGGTGAGCGCACCGAGGCGAACGGGGGTGAGGAGCTGCAGAGTCATCGGGGGGTTTCCGGAAGAGCAGAAAGCGCCCATTTTACCGGTCGCCTGCGCGTGCGTGCAGCCTTCGCCGCCCGCTTCGCGGGGCTAGCTTCCTGCCTCCTGGCGCGCTGGCGTGCGCGCCGCGGGCGGTGGCAGTGCGTAGCGCAGCAGGCCGAGTGCGGCCAGGCCAAGCGTCCCGGCGAGCAGGAACAGCGGCACGTAGCCGACCGCCTGTGCGAGGACGCCGCTGCTCGCGCCGACCAGTCCGGCGAGCAGGACCTGTGCGCTTGCCTGCAGTGTGAAGTCGGCACCTTCGTGCTCGGCGCGGCAGTGCCGCATCATGACGGCGAACAAGGCGACGGTAGACATGCCGTCGGCGATCTGCTCGCCGAGCGCCACTGCGTAAACCATGACGATGTCGCCGCCGCGCGCGACGAGCAAGGCCATCGCGGCGATGCCGATCGCCTGCAGCAAGCCGAACACGAAGAGCGCGCGGTAGGCGCCGAGGCGCGCATAGAGCGCGCCGCCCAGCGCGGCGCCGCCGATCCCGGCAAGGCTGCTGATCAAGGTCAGCTCGCCGAGCATGGCGTTGCTCCAGCCCTGGTCGACGAGCATCGGCTTGACCATCGGCGAGCCGAGCGCGTCGCCCAGCTTGAAGCCGAGGACGACGGCCAGCCAGGCGAACATGCCGGGCTGCGCGAGCAGGCCGCGGTAGTGTGCGAGCAACAGGCGCGGGCCGAGCGCCTGCTCGCCAGCGCCGGGCTGGTGCGGAATCCGGCCTTGCTCATCGAAGCGCCAGATGGGCAGCGTGCACAGTATGAGCAGGCAAGCAACAGCGCCCAGGCTGAGGTTCCAGCCGAAGCGGTCGATGACCAGCAACAGTCCGCTGCCGCTGACGATCATGCCGATCTTGTAGCCGCCGACCTGCAGGCTGTTGCCGAGGCCGCGCCAGGGTTCGCTGAGCAGGCGAACGGTGAGGCCGTCGGTGGCGATGTCCTGCGTCGCCGCGGCCAGGTTGATGAGCAGGATCAGGCCGAGCAAGAGAAGCAGGCGGGGGCCGAAGAGCAGCGTCGGATCGAGCGCCGCCAGGCAGACGACGCAGAGAATGACCGTCGTCTGCAGCGGCAGAATCCAGCCGCGATGGTGGCCAAGGCGCGGCGAAGCGATGCGGTCGACCCACGGCGCCCAGAGCACCTTGAGCATCCAGGGCAGTGCGAGCAGCTTGAGCATGCCGATGATGGCCAGATCGGCGCCATGTTGGCGCAGCAGCACGGGCAGCGAATGCGCGATCAGTCCCGAGGGCAGGCCCTGCGCGCAATACAGGCTGGCGAGCAGGACCAGTGCCGATGCGCCCGGGCGCGGCAGCGAAGCGTCATCGGGCCGGCGAGCCTGGCGTGGATGGGTGGTGCCTGGCGCAGAGCACGCTTCTTCGGGCACGGGCGAACTCCGTTATCGAGTGGTTTTTCGGTTGCACGCGCCTGCTGGCAGCGCTGCGCGGCGGCGAATGCCTGCGGCTTGTCCCTGACGACATCTTCGACAGCTTCGGCATGCGCCAGGAAAGCGGCTTGCAGAAGGTGGTCTCGCTTTTCCTGGCGATCCTTGCCTCGCTGCCGATCATGGCGAATGCTTGGCCGATTGCTGGCCCGGGCCGCCAAGGCCGGAAGCTCATCGTTGCCAGCGCGAAGCCAGGCACTGCCTCCTGGCAAGGGCAATTCCGCATCGTACAGCAAGCGGCCGCCATCTGATGCGCGAGGCCGCCGGGAATTTGGGCGGCCTGTTGTGCCGCAGGCCCGCCGCACGCTCTTGCTTTCCGTCATCCCGGGCTTGCGGCCGCCCTTGCAGCCGAGCTGTCGGGCGACATCCAGCCCGGTTCGGGTGCGCTCGACAATCAACTTGCTTCCCATCTCGGCGAGGCTGGCCATGACGTGGCAGAGGGAGCGCCCGGACGGCGTAGCGGTGTCGATGGCGTCGGTGAGGCTCCTCAACTGGACGCCTTGCTTGTGCAGCTCGCCGACCAGATCGACCGGATGCTTGACCGACCGGCCGAGTCGGTCAAGCATCCAGACAACCCGGGTATCGCCCTCACGCAGCCTTTCGAGTGCCTTGGCCAAGGCTTCACCTTGCAGTGCAAGATTCTGATCCTGCATCGAGATAC
>NZ_JAVMKF010000050.1:29394-41175 GCF_031732815.1 Accumulibacter sp.
GCCTTGGCCAAGGCTTCACCTTGCAGTGCAAGATTCTGATCCTGCATCGAGATACGTGCATGAGCGATCAGCATGGCGTGTCTCGCGCGCGGTCGATGCGTTCCTGGCGCGACCGGATGACTTCGTCGTGCGTGTGCAACCTGGCGTCGGGATCGTCAGTTCGGCGAAGGGCTTCCTCGATCTCGCGGGTCATGCGCGGCCGCTCGGATGGCGCATCCGTCCAGCCATACCAGGCTCACCCAGAGCGCAGAGGGTCATGGTTCCATCCCATGATCATTGCGGTCGTCGCTATCGACATCCTGGCGCAGGGCGGGCAGTTGCTTGGGCAAGGCCGGCAGCCATTCCCGTACCGTCTCCCACGCCAGATTGAGGCTGATGTCGAAATGGCTGTGGGCCATGCGATTTCGCATTTTGCGCATGCGACTGGGTGACCTCGGCGCAGCCATCCATCACCTTAGTGGCCGCTTCGCCGATGACGGTCAGGCTCATGATGATCGCCTGCCGGGTCCGCTTGCCGGTCAGGAAGTCGTCCTTGGCCAACTCTTCCACGAAACTGCACGCATCGGTTGCGGCCTGCTGCATGTGGTGGAGGTCATCAGGTAGTCGGTTTTCGCTGATACCGGTTGTGCCTCCGCGACCACCTTGGCCCGGAAATTCGGCGGCAGGTCGCCGGGCGTCAGCAAATCGACCTCAACGCCGAGCAGCGATCACAGTTCTTCTTCCAGATCGCGCAAGTCCAACGACGTAGCGCCGGGCAGTGTATCGACCAGCAGATCGAGGTCGCTGCCATTCTGATTGGTGCCATGCAGCACCGAAGCGAAGACGCGCGCGTTTGCCGTGCGGAAGCGGCCTGCCGCTTCACGCACCGCGCTTCGCTTCATATCAAGCGCAACCGACGGTCGCATGAGCATCCCTTCCTATCTAGACTGATCGCGATGGCAGGGGATCGAGAATGGCATTTCAAGCATTGTTTTCGACCCTCGCTATGGCTTGATTCCGCATGCTGCGCCGGTCGCTACTGTCGACCTAAGGCGCGGCATCAGCGCTATTGCGGGGGCTGCAGCATGCAGGGCGGCAAGCAAGCAGGTGAGCAGTACGACTACCGCGACGCGAGTTCTTCGTTTTTCGAGAGCTGTTCTTTGGCGCATCTCTACCGGGGTCAGGCCGATGCGCCGGCTGGCGCCAAACCGGATTGTGTGCTTTGCCCCAGTGCCTGGGGCATTTGCCACTCCCGGATGGGCGATGAGCCCCATTGCTGGCGGCTGGCGCCTGCCGTCGGTCGCCGCCGAGGCATGGTTCGGAATCTGCCATCAACTGCTATTCATATGCTATCAGGGATCTGTGCTCGGCGGGTCAACAGTTGGCGCGAATATTGCTTTCCAGCGATGCGGTGGCTGCTGCGGAGCGCGCGTCGGCCAGTCGGAGCACCGGGCTGCGGCGCCCGCCGGCTGGCCGACGGTCGGCGCGGGAGGGCTCGGCAACCGGTCATTGGCGGCTGGTCATCGACCCAGTCGAAAGCTTTCTACAACGGAGAACAAAATGGCACTCATCAATGCGCGCGCGACCACCTTCACTTATGGCACCAGCGGTAGCGACCTGATCAATGCGTCGTACCTGCTCGGCGACCAGATCGACGGGCTGGCCGGCAACGACACAATCAACGGTCTCGACGGCGCGGACACGCTGCTCGGTGGCGCCGGGCGTGACGTCCTCTACGGCTTCGCCGGCCACGATGTGCTCGACGGTGGCGCTGGCAACGACAAGCTGTACGGTGGTGCAGACAACGATATCCTGCGTCCCGACACGGGCGGCATCGGCGACGACCTGATCGATGGCGGCAGCGAGTGGGACACGGTCGATTACAGCTCGGCAGCGGTCACGCGCGGCGTTCGCGTCGACTTGCGGATCACCACGGCGCAGAAGACGCTGGGCGCAGGCAGCGACACGATTCGCAATGTCGAAATCGTCATCGGCACCGGCTTCAACGATACGCTCATCGGATCGACGGCCGACAACCAGCTCTACGGCGGCCTGGGCTCCGACAGCCTGGACGGTGGCGATGGCAACGACGGCTTGTATTCCGGCTATCGCGGCGATCTTGCCGGCGACACGATGAACGGCGGTAATGGTAACGACCTGATCTTGGCGAGCAACGGCGCCGACCGGCTGAACGGGGGCGCCGGCGACGACCGAATCTACAGTGCAGGCGGTGCCGACACCATTTCCGGTGGCCTCGGTTTCGATCGCTTCATCTTTCAGGAAACGACCGACTCGAACGCTGCTGCGCCCGACCGCATCGTCGATTTCAACGGTGCCGAGGACCTGATCGTGCTCGAACCGATGTTCTTCGTGATCAATGCCAGCGCGACGCAGTTCATCGGCAGCAACGCCTTTTCGCAGACCGGCGTTCCGGAAATTCGCGTCACCAGCAATGCCGGCACGCAACTCGTCGAGGTCGATACGACGGGCAACGGCGGCGCCGACATGACGATTGAGGTCGTCGGGACAGCCCTCACCATCGACGACTTCTTCTTCGATCAGGGCTTTCTGTTGTAAGCCGGGCAAGCCGCGCGGCCGGGCGACCGAGCGCGCGCGGCGAGCTCGAGGCCGATCAGGACCGCTATAATCGCCGCTCCGGGAGCACTGCCAGGCGACCGGAGAACCTTTCTTTCCGAATGGGGCGTGCGTGGATTCGAGCATCCTGCTGGCGGCCATTCCGGCCATTGCCTTTGGCGCTTGCGCCTTGCCGCTGCTCTTGCAGCGTCTTGGCCGGCGGGCGGCGGCGCTGGCCGCGGCCGGCGTCATGGCCGCCTGCCTTGGCTGCGTGCTCGGCCTGGCGCCGGCGGTGCTCGCCGGGCAGAGTGCCTTCTTCCGATTGCGCTGGCTGCCCGCCTATGGCCTCGATTTCAGCTTGCGGGTGGACGGCCTCGGCCTGCTCTTCGCGCTGCTCATCTGCGCCATCGGTCTGCTGGTCGTCCTCTACGCCGCCTGGTATCTGCCGACCAGCGACCGGCTCGGACGCTTCTACTCGATCCTGCTGCTGTTCATGGCGGCGATGCTCGGCATCGTTCTCGCCGAGAACCTGCTGCTGCTCGTCGTCTTCTGGGAACTGACCAGCGTTTCGTCGTTCCTGCTCGTCGCCTACGACAACCAGCGCTACGCGTCGCGCGTCGGCGCGCGCATGGCGCTCGCGGTCACCGGCGCTGGCGGCCTGGCGCTGCTCGCCGGCGTTCTGCTGCTCGGCGCGCTGGCGGGCAGCTTCGAACTGTCCGACATCTTCGCCAATCGCGAGCGCATACGCGCGAACGATCTTTGCGCGCCGATGCTGCTTCTCATTCTGCTTGGCGCGTTCAGCAAGTCGGCCCAGTTCCCTTTCCACTTCTGGCTGCCGAACGCGATGGCAGCGCCGACGCCGGTGTCGGCCTATCTGCATTCGGCGACCATGGTGAAAGCGGGGATCTTCCTGCTCATCCGGCTTTATCCGCTGTTTGCCGGCGATCCGTTGTGGTTCTGGCTGCTCGCCGGAACAGGCGCGCTGACCCTGGTCTATGGTGCGGCCGTCGCCTTGTTCAAACACGACATCAAGGGGCTGCTCGCGTACTCGACGATCAGTCACCTCGGTCTGATCACGCTGCTGCTTGGCCTGGACACGCCGCTCTCGGTGGTCGCCGCGATCTTTCACGTGATCAATCACGCGATCTTCAAGGCATCACTGTTCATGGCCGCCGGCATCGTCGACCACGAATGCGGCACGCGCGACATGCGCCGGGTCAACGGCATGTTCCGCGTCATGCCGATCAGCGCGACGCTGGCCATCGTCGCCGCCGCAGCGATGGCCGGCGTCCCGCTGCTGAACGGTTTCCTCAGCAAGGAGATGTTCTTTGCCGAGACGATCAGTCATGCGCAGTTCGTCTCGCTCGCCTGGCTGCTGCCCTGGTTCGCGACGCTTGCCGGGATGCTTGCCGTCGCCTATTCCTCGCGCTTCATCCACGATGTCTTCTTCAATGGCGAGCCGGTCAATCTGCCGCGCCAGCCGCACGAACCACCGCGCTGGATGCGCGCGCCGAGCGAACTGCTCGTCGTCGTCTGCGTGCTCGTCGGCATTTTTCCGAACTGGACGGTCGGCCCCTGGCTCGCCGCGGCGGCCGGCGCCGTGTTGCCGCAGGGACTGCCGGACTACCGCCTGGCGCTCTGGCATGGTTTCAATCAGCCGCTGCTGATGAGCACGCTGGCGCTGCTCGGCGGCGTCGCCATCTACGCGCTGCGCCGGCCGATCTACGCCTGGCATGCGCAACTACCGCGGGTGCACGCACGTACCGCTTTCGAGCGCTGGTCGCGCGCCTGCACCGGCGGTGCGCGCCGGCTCGTCGGCTTGCTCGACAACGCTTCGCTGCAGCGCTATTGCGCGTTGCTCCTCTGCTTCGTCGTCGGGCTCGGCGGCTGGGCCTTCTTCGCCCGGCCGGGCGTGGCGCTGCGCCCGTCGGCGCATCCGGCTGACGCGGCCGCCGTCTGCGCCTTGCTCGCGCTGCTCGTCGCGGCTCTCGGCGCGACGCTGGTGCACCGCGAACGCCTGCTCGCCGTCATTCTGGTCAGTGTCGTCGGTCTGCTCGTGACGCTGACTTTTGCCCGTCTATCGGCGCCCGATCTGGCGCTCACCCAGCTCGCCGTGGAGACCGCGACGATCATCCTGTTGCTCCTGGTGCTGCACTATCTGCCGGCGCGCAGCCGGCCTCAGAGCAGCGCACCGCGCTTGCTGCGCGATGTCGTGCTGGCGCTGCTCGCCGGCGGCGGACTGGCGCTGGTTACCTTGCAGATGCTCAGCCAACCGGCCGCCTCGCTGGCCGACTTCTACCTGCAGAACGCGCTGCCCGGCGGTGGCGGGACGAATGTGGTGAATGTCATCCTGGTTGATTTTCGCGGCTTCGACACGCTTGGCGAGATCACCGTGCTGGCCATGGTGGCGCTCGCCGCGCAGGCGCTGCTCGACCGCCTGGTTCTGCCCGTACCGGCGCACGACGCCGACGGTCGGCGCTGGGCGAGGGATCGCCAGCCGCTCTTTCTCAGCATGCTGATGCGGCCTCTGCTGCCGGTCGCGCTGCTCGTCTCGGTCTATCTCTTCCTGCGCGGGCACAACGCTCCGGGGGGCGGTTTCGTCGCCGGGCTGGTGACCGCGGTCGCGCTCAGCCTGCAGTATCTCGCCAACGGAATCGCCTTTGCTCAGCCGCGCCTGCCACAGCAGCCGACGCGCTGGCTGGCCGGCGGCTTGTTCCTGGCGACCGGCGTCGGGCTGGCGAGCTGGGTTTTCGCGCGACCATTCCTGACCAGCGCGCACGGCCACCTGAGGCTGCCGCTGATCGGCGAGGTCGAACTCGCTTCGGCGATGATCTTCGATCTCGGCGTCTATCTTGTCGTCGTCACCGTCGTCGTCAGCCTGCTGAGCGGAATCGGCAGCCTGTCGCAGCGCGCGGCGACGCCAGGCGGGAGCGCCTGATGGAGGCCTTGCTGGCGATTGCGGTCGGCGTGCTCACTGCCTGCGGCGTCTTCCTCGTTCTGCGCGCACGCACTTTCCCGGTTCTCCTTGGCCTGACGCTACTCTCCTACGCCGTCAACCTGTTCCTCTTCGCCAGCGGCGGCCTGCGTCTGGACGCGCCGCCGCTGATCGGCGCTGGCGCGGCGAGCAGCGACCCCTTGCCGCAAGCGCTCGTCCTCACCGCCATCGTCATCGGTTTCGCGATGACCGCCTATCTCGCGCTGCTTGCCCTGCGCGGCCTGGCCGAGTCGGCTGACGATACGGTAGACCCCGGGCGGGAAGAGTGACTGCGGTGACTGCACACGCGCCGATCCTGCCAATCGTTCTCCCGCTGCTCGCCGCGCTGCTGCAGATGGCGGTGCCGCGCCTCGCCGTGCAGCGCATCGTCGGCCTGTTGGCGACGCTGCTCCTGGTCGGCCTCGCCGGGTGGCTGACGGCACTTGCCGACGATGGCGTCTGGCGGGTCTATGCGCTCGGCGACTGGCCGGCGCCGTTCGGCATCGTCCTCGTCGTCGATCGCCTGGCGGCGCTGATGGTCCTGCTCGGCGCGCTGCTCGGACTGGCCAGCCTGCTCTACGCAAGCAGCGGTTTCGACGCGCGCGGGGCGAATTTTCACCCGCTCTTCCAGTTGCAGTTGCTCGGCATCAACGGCGCTTTCCTCACCGGCGACCTGTTCAACCTCTTCGTCTTCTTCGAGATCATGCTGCTCGCTTCGTACGCGCTGCTCGCGCACGGCGGCGGCCTTGCGCGCACGCGTGCCGGAATTGCCTACGTCGTTCTCAACCTGCTGGGTTCGTCGATTTTTCTGCTTGCCCTTGGCCTGCTTTACGGCACCTTGGGCAGTCTCAACCTGGCCGACCTGGCGCAGCGCCTGGCCGGATACGACGACAGCCGGGGGCTTGCCAGTCTCGCCTTTGCCCTGCTGGTCGCCGTCTTCGTGCTCAAGGCGGGCTTGCTGCCGCTGTCGTTCTGGCTGCCGCACACCTACTCCGCGGCGGGCGCGCCGGTTGCCGCGCTGTTTGCCGTAATGACCAAGGTCGGCATCGTCGCCCTGCTGCGCGTGCAGCTCATTGCGCTGGCGCCGGGTGGTCTGGACGATCTGCTCGAGCCCTGGCTGACCGTCCTGGCGTTGGCGACGGTCGCCTTCGCCGCGCTCGGCGTGCTCGCCGCCGAGCGCTTGCGCGTGCTGGCTGCCTGGCTCGTCCTGCTCTCCGCCGGGACGCTGCTGCTCACCCCGGCGCCGGCGAGCGTGCAGGTGAGCGCCGCGGCGATCTACTACCTCGCGCAGTCGACGATCGTCGGCGCGGCCGGCTTCCTGCTCGCCGGGGTGATCGCCGAGCAGCGCGGCGCAGCCGCCGACACTTTCGTCACCGGCGCCCGGCCGCTCCCGGCGTGGCTGCAAATTGCCTTCCTGGTTCTCGCGGCGACGGCTGTCGGCCTGCCGCCGTTCTCCGGATTCATCGGCAAACTGATGCTGCTCGGCGTGCTGCGCGAGACGCCGGCCGCGCCTGCCGTCTGGGCCACGCTGCTGGCCGCCGGTTTCGTCGTGCTGGTCGCTTTTGCGCGCGACGGCTGCCTGCTCGTCTGGAAGTACCGGGAAGCCGGCGGCGCGCCGGTTGTCGCGCTCGCCTGGCAGAAGATCTGCGCCGCGCTCTGCCTGGTTGCCGGCGGACCGCTGCTCGCCGGGTTCGCCGGCCCGCTGGCCGGCTTCGCAGAGCGCGCCGCCGGGCAACTGCACGCACCGGGGGCCTACGCCACCGCTGTCCTCACTGCGGCGGTTCCGCCTGCTGCGCCAGCGGCTGCGCCCAGGGTGCCGGCGCCGCCGCAGATGCCGAAGGCTGCGCCATGATCCGCCGTATTCTGGCGCGACCGCTGCAGTCGCTGCTTCTCATGCTGCTCTGGCTGCTGATCACCGATGCCGCTTCGCTGGCGCTCGTGCTGCTCGGCGGACTCCTCGCCTTGATCGTGCCCTGGCTGACGCAGGCTTTCTGGCCGGCGCCTCCGCGTCTGCTGCGCCCGGGACTGGCTCTGCGCTTCCTGCTCGTTTTTGCCTGCGACATCGTCACCGCCAACTGGCGAGTCGCGCGCCAGGTGGTCGGCCCCGTGTCGCGCCTGTCGCCCGCGCTGGTCGAGGTGCCGCTCGAACTGCGCGACCCCTTCGTCGCTACGCTGCTCGCCAGCGTCGTCTCGCTGACCCCGGGAACGGTGGCCATCGACCTCGACCGCGAAGCCTGGATTCTCCTCGTCCATGCGCTCGATGCGCCCGATCCGCCGGCGCTGGTGAAGGAGATCAAGCAGCGTTATGAATTGCCTTTGCGGGAGATCTTTGCATGCTGAACACAGCGCTCGAGATTGCTTTCTGGCTGATCGGCGCGGCGCTCGCGCTGAACCTCATCCGCCTGTTGCGTGGCCCCGACCTGACCGACCGCATTCTGGCGCTCGACACGCTGGGCATCAACCTGATTGCCCTGCTCATCGTGCACGGCATGGCGACGGGCAGCGCCGCCGGTTTCGAAGTCGCCCTGCTGCTCGCTTTGCTCGGCTTTGTCGCAACGGTTGCCCTGTGCAAGTTTCTCCTGCGCGGAGACTTGATCGAATGAGCAGCGCGAGCGAAGCGCTGGTCGCCGGCCTGCTCGTCATCGGCGCGCTCTTTGTTCTGCTCGGTGCGATCGGCCTCGCCCGGTTGCCCGATTTTCTCACTCGCCTGCACGCGCCGACCAAGGCGACGACGCTCGGCGTCGGATCGCTGCTGCTCGCTTCGGCGATTCATTTCTCGGATCTGGCGGGCGGCCGCATCAGTCTGCACGAGCTGGCGGTCGCCTGTTTTCTCTTCGTCACCGCGCCGGTAAGCGCGCATCTGCTGGCCAAGGCGGCACTGCACCGGAGCACGCCGGCGACCGGCAGCGGTACGCCTGGGGGCGCCGGCAGAGAGGCGGAGCAGGGCCCGTCGACGGGCGCGCCGCCAGCCTCGGCGAGCGGCGCTGGGCGCTTGGCCGACAACGATGTCGCCCGGACGTAACGCGCCTTGCCCTTGCGGCAGTGGCCGCAAGTTCAAGCTCTGCTGCGGCCGGGCCGGCGCGTCCGCGGTCGCGCCGGCGAGTGCTGCGCCGGCGCCGGACGCGGAGCAGCGCAGCGCGCTGCTCGATCTGTTTCGCACACAGCGCCATGGCGAACTGCTCGGGCGCCTCGCCGCGCTGCTCGAACGCTTCCCGCAGTCGGCTTTCCTCTGGGGTCTGCTCGGTGCGACGCAACAGTCGCAGGGCGCCGATGGACTGCCGGCCTTGCAGCGCGCGGTCGCTCTGGCGCCCGACGACGCCGACGCGCAGGCCAATCTTGGCGCGGCATTGCTCGAAGGTGGCCAGCCGCAGGCCGCCGCCGCGTGTCTGCGCAAGGCGCTTGAACTGGCTCCGGCAAACCTTCCAGCGCGCATCAATCTCGCCCAGACGCTGCGCGCGCTGGGCGATGCGCCGGCGGCGATCGACGCCTACCGGGGCGTGCTGGCGCGCGCGCCGAAGGCGCTCGAGGCGCATTTCGGCCTGCTTGACCTGCTGCTCGAGTGCGCCGAGGTGGGCGAAGCGGAAAGCCTGGCGCAACGCGCGCTCGAACTGGCACCGGCGCACTGCGTCGCCCACTTCTGCCTGGGCAACGTTCGCCAGCGGCAGGGACGGCTGGCCGATGCCCTGGTCTGCTATCAGACGGCACTCGAACTGGCTCCCGGATTTGCTCCGGCGGCGAGCAACCTGGCCTGCGCGCTGCTCGCCCTCGGGCGCAGCACGGAAGCCGAAGACGTGCTGCTGCGCAGCCTGCGCTCGACGCCCGGCTACCTCGACGCCTACCTCAATCTGGCGCGTCTGTACCTTGAACAAGGCCGCTTTGCCGCGGCCGAGCCGGTCTACCGCGACGCGCTGGCGGTGGCGCCCGAAGGCGTCGCTGCGCGTGAAGGGCTGGCCCAGGTGCTGCGCGAACTCGGGCGTGCCGACGAGGCCGATGCGCTCTGTGAGCAGGCGCTCGCCATCGATCCGCTGTGCACCAGCGCACGCCTGCTGCAGGCGGTTTGTCGCTTGCCGATCGTCGCCGATACGCCGGCCGCTTCGGCCGCCGTCGGCGAGGGTTTCCTGGGCGAACTCGACCGCCTGGCCGAATGGCTGGCCGCCGACGCCCGGCGCGGCGCGCGCCTGCACGCCGGCGTTGCGCCGTATCTGCCGTTCTTTCTTGCCTATCGGCCGGGTAACCACTGCCCGGCGCTGTCGCGTTTCGCCGATCTCGTCTGCCCGCCGTCGCCGCCGCTGGCGCCGCGTCACTCGCCGCGCGGCAAGCTGCGGCTGCTCGTCGTCGCGCACCACGTGCATCGGCACTCGGTCTGGGAGATCGTCCTGCGCGGCTTGCTCGAGCAGCTCGATCGGCGGCATTTTGCGCTCACCGTGCATCACCTCGGTCAGCGCGAGGACGAAGCGACGCGCCACGCGCGTACGCTCGCCGACACCTGGCGCGATGCGCATTCGGTGAGCAACCTCGCCGCCTGGCAACAGGCCTGCGTCGCCGATCGGCCGGATGTCATCTTCTATCCGGAACTGGGAATGGACCCCTTGAGCTTTCATCTGGCGGCACAGCGATTCGCTCCGCTGCAGTTGGCCGGCTGGGGTCACCCGATTACCAGCGGTCTGCCCACGATCGACTGCTTCGTCTCCGGCGAGTTGCTCGAGCCGCCGGGGGCCGCAGCGCATTATCGCGAGCGTCTACTGCTCTTGCCCGGTACCGGCTGCTGCACGACTTCGCCGGCGCCGGTCGTCGCGCCCGTGCCCGAGGTCGAACGCCGCCTGCGCGAGATGCCGGGAGTCCGTTTCCTGATCGCGCAGCGCGCGATCAAGTTCGAACCGGCGGACGACGCGCTCTTTGCGATGATCGCTGCGCAGGCGGGAGAATGCGTTTTCATCGTCGTCGACGATCCGCTGTATCCGTGGGCGGCCCGGCGGGTACACGCGCGTCTGGCGCGTGCTTTCAGCGAGCGCGGGGTCGACCCGGCGCGCCATCTGCTGCTCGTCCCGTGGCTGTCGGCCGAGGCTTTTCGGGGTCTCCTCGACCTCGCCGACGTCTTTCTCGACTGCCCCGGTTTCTCGGGTTATACGACTGCCTGGCAGGCGGTCCATCGCGGCTTGCCGGTGCTCACGCTGGCCGGCGATTTCCTGCGCCAGCGACTCGCCGCCGGCTTGCTGCACAAGATCGGTCAAGCGGAAAGTGTAGCGGCAAGCGCCGAGCAGTACCTCGCGCTGGCCTTGCAACTGGCGGCTGAATGCCGCGACGCGCAGCGCCGGGCAGCGCGGCGCGCGGCCTTGCAAGCGGCGGCGCCGCGCGCCGACAACGACCTGAGCGTCGTGCGCGCCTTCGAGCAGGCGATCGTCGATCAACTGGCGGGCGCTGCCCAGACTTGCCGGCCTTCGCCTAAAGAAAGGGGGCCGCTGGACGTAGAAATGTTTACCCGTTAAACCGTTTACCTGCAGGTCCTCGGGAAACAGCCGGTCGGCTGTTTCCCGGCGGCTGCCAAGAGAAGGGCGAAAGTATGCGCTTGCTGGACATGGACCTCACGCGAAAACTGCCGGCAATCAGCGCCAGCTTCCTGGTCGGTGTCTTTGGCCTGGGCCTCGCCCTTTTCAGCCACTATCTTCTCGATTACCTCGAACGATCCGAAATCGTTCATCTCGAGCGCGAGACGCAACTGATCGTCGACGCCCTGACCAGCTACGAACGCAGCGTCGAGGAACGCGCCGGGATGATCGGCCGCGTCTTCGCCGCCGACTTCGACCCCGTATTCACCATCGACAACACGAGCACGCGGCGCAGCGGCGAGAGCGACGTGCCGGTACTGCGCAATCGCGAGCGCGAACTGAACGACGATTTCACCGCGCCCGACCATCTGCTGGCGAGTACCGGCGCCGTCTCTTCGATCTTCGTTCGCCAAGGCGACGAGTTCGTCCGCATCAGTACCTCGCTGAAGAACGAAAAGGGCGAACGCAGCCTGGGTACGCGCTTGTCGGCCAGCCACCCGGCGGTCGCCCGGTTGCTCGCCGATCAGGCGTGGATAGGACGCACCTCGCTCTTCGGCGGCGATTGGATGGCGCATTACCTGCCCGCCCGCGATCAGAGCGGCAAGGTCGTCGGCAGCCTGGCGATCGCGGTCGACTTTTCCGCCGGCTACGCGGCACTCAGGGAGCAGATCAAGAAAATCACCATCGGCGAGACTGGCTACGTCTTTG
>NZ_JAVMKF010000050.1:41275-43648 GCF_031732815.1 Accumulibacter sp.
GTGGACGATCGCCGGCACGCTGTTCATGGTCGCGGCGCTGGTCGTCATGCTCTACCTGCTCGTTCGCCGCCTGGTCGGGCAGCCGCTGCACCAATTGCAGGCGGCGCTGGCGGCGTTGGCGGCCGGCGGCGGCGACCTCACGCTGCGCATGCCGGTGCAGGCACGCGACGAAGTCGGTCGACTGGCTCACACCTTCAACACCTTCCTCGAATCGTTGCAGGCGATGGTCGGCCGCACGGCGCACGCCGCGGCGAACGTTTCCGGCGCGGCCGACGGGCTGGCCCGTTTCACCGCGGCGGTGACCGAAGCCTCGAGCCAGCAAAGCAGCGCCGCGGCGAGCGCCGCCGCGGCGGTCGAGGAAATGGCCGCGAGCATTGCCTCGGTTGCCGACAGCGCGCGCCAAGTGCGCGCACAAGCCCTCGCCGGCGGCGAGCAAACACGGCGCAGCAACAGCGAGTTGCACGCTGTGGTGGGCGAACTGAGCGAGGTTGGCAAAGCGGTGCGCAGGATCACCGCTACCGTCGAACAGTTCGTCGGCAACGTCGCGTCGATCACCGATCTCACTCAACGGGTCAAGGAAATTGCCGATCAGACCAATCTCCTGGCGCTGAACGCGGCGATCGAGGCGGCGCGCGCCGGCGAGAGCGGTCGCGGCTTCGCAGTGGTGGCCGACGAAGTGCGCAAGCTGGCGGAAAAATCGACCCGCTCGGCGCGCGAGATCGACGCGCTCACGATCGAACTCGGCCAGCAGTCGAGCGCGGTTGACGAGGCGATTCGCCAGGGGCAGGCGGCGCTGAGCAACGGCCTGAGCGATCTGCAGCGAGTTGCCGGGCTGCTCGACAACGCCGGCGAGGCGGTCGATGCGGCCGGCGCCGGCGTATCGACGATCTCCGACGCAGTGCGCGCACAAACCACCGCCAGCGCCGAGATCGCCGGGAACATCGCGACGATCGCGCGCATGAGCGATGACAGCGTACATTCGCTGCGCAGGCGGACGACGACGTTCATCAGCTCGATGCGCTGGCGACGGCGCTGCGCCAGCAGGTCGAACGGTTCAAGACGTGAAGCGTTGGCGCCGGCGTCGATGAAAATTGCACGGTTGAGCAGCACAGGGTCGGCAAGGCCATTCTTGCAGCGACCCCGGATAGACCAAGGCCGGAAAACCTGCCGTTCATGAACTATGTTTAACACGGTGCGCGAGCGTTCGTGTTTGTGAGGTGAGCATGAAATCCATCGAATCGAGTTCGGTCCGACGTGGCAGCATTTCGCGCCAGATCGTCGTGCGGATGGCCGTTGGCGCCGTTCTCGTCACGCTGCTCTCGCTGCTGACCTTCGGTGTGCTCGACTACCGTGATCGCGTGCAAACGGCGCGCCATGCGCTGGACGAAATCGCGCAAAGCTCAGCGCCGGGGATTGCCGGCAGCCTGTGGGGTTTCGACATGGCGCAGGTGCAGATAATCGTCGAGGGTCTGACGCGCATCCCGAGCATTGGCTACATCGTCGTCCTCGACGAAAAGGGCGCCGAGGTGGCGCGCTCGGGCCGTGCGATCGACGATCCTGAACGTCGGCTGGAAAAGCAGGTGACGCTTGTCTATCAGGACCCGGTGATGGAATCCCGCGTCGGCGAACTGCGTGTGGTCGTCGACCTCTGGCCGCTGAAGGTGGCGGCGCTCGAACGTCTGGTGCCGCTGCTGATTGCGCTGCTGCTCGTCGTTACCGCGCTGGGCGCCGTCTTCTACGCCTTGTTCGAGCGTGCGGTAGCCCGACACTTGATGAGCATCTCCGGCTACCTTTCGCGCCTGTCGCTCGAACAGCTCGACACGCCGCTCGAACTGCCGGCGAATGCTCGCCTGGACAACGAACTGGGCGTGGTCGTCGAGGCGATCAACAGCATGCGCCGACAGATCCTGAAGTCGCACCGGGATCTCGACGATCACCGGCGCCACCTGGAAGAAACCGTCGCCAAGCGCACCGGCGAACTGCGGCGCCAGCAGGCGTTCATGCAGGCGGTGCTGAACAACATTTCGGATGGCGTCGTCGCCTGCGACGAGCACGGCCGGCTCTCCTTCTTCAACCGCGCGGCGCGCGAGATGCCCGGGATAGCGCAGGACGATCTGCCGCCCGAGCAGTGGGTCGAACGCTACCGGATCTTCCAGGCGGACGGGGTGACGCCGATGGCGCTCACCGAGATCCCGCTGTTTCGTTCGCTGCAGGGCGAGATCGTGCGTAACGCGGAGATGGTGGTCGAGCAGGCGGACGGTGTTCGGCGCGCCTTTCTGGCGTCTGGTCAGGCGATGCGCGATACGGATGGTGGCAAGATCGGCGCGGTCGTTTCATTGCACGACGTGACCGAGCAGAAGATCGCCGAGGCCA
>NZ_JAVMKF010000051.1:0-7991 GCF_031732815.1 Accumulibacter sp.
CGTTCGTCCGGTGGTGTGGGAGGGGGAGGCCGCGAGGCTTTCTCCTATCCCGATTGAACTAAAGCGCTGCGCACTGGTGTAGTCACCCCGGCGCCGTCTTTTCTTGGGTCGGCACTGCGCGAGTTCGCCCACGCTCTCGCGCCAGCCGCCTGACCGCTCGGCGGCCAGCTTCCCACATCGCTGACGAATCCTTGATCCTTCCCGCTACGGGGGACGTCAAGGGGTGCTGCGCTCAGTCGACCCGGAAACGGCGGACTTCGCTCTCCAGTCCCTGGGCCAGATTTTCAAGCTGGACTGCCGTGCTTGCGTTGTCGGCAACCGTCGTGCAGTTCTCTTCGGCCATGCGCGCGACACGCTCGACGTTGCGCGCGATTTCGTTGCTGGCGGCGCTTTGCTCGCGTAAGGAATGCGAGATTTCGCCGACCTTGAGCACGACCTCGCTCGCCTTCTCGCCGATTTGCCGGATCGATTCACCGGCCTGGGTCGCCAGCGCAACGCCGTCGGTGACGCGCGCGACGCCGAGTTTCATGCTGTCTACGGCGCTGCGCGTGCCGTTTTGAATCGCCGCGATCATGTTCGAGATTTCCTGCGTCGAGCGCGCAGTACGTTCGGCGAGTTTGCGTACTTCGTCGGCGACGACGGCGAAACCCCGCCCCGACTCGCCGGCGCGCGCGGCCTCGATCGCTGCGTTGAGCGCCAGCAGGTTGGTCTGGTCGGCGATTTCGCGAATCACGTTGACGATCGCGGTGATCTGTTCGGAATGCGTGCCGAGCTGGCCGATGATCGTCGACGATTGAGTGACGATCTGGGCGATCTGCTCGATCTCGTGCACGACGCTGCCGACGACATGGCAGCCATTGGCCGACAAGTCGCCGGCGTGCGTCGAAATGCGGTTCGTCGCCTCGGCGTTGGCCGACAATTCGGCGATGCCGGCCGTCATTTCTTCGACGGCTGCGGCCATCGTCGAGGCCGCACCGCTTTGCGCAGTGCTGCTCTGGGTAACGCGCGCGGCCGATGCGGCGAGCTGCCGGGTGGCTTCGAGAACTTGCCCGGCGCTCGTGTGCACGCTGCCGATCAGGCCGCGGAAGGCGGCGATCATCGCGTTCAGGCCTTCACCGACAATGCTCAGTTCGTCGCGTGTCGTCAGGCTGACGCGCACGCTCAGGTCGCCGGTGGCGATGGCGCGCGTTTTCTCGGCCAGATGTTCGATGCTGCCGATCGTTGCATAGTAGAGCGCTATCGACACATAGGCGTAGAGCAGCAGGATGGCAACCGACAAGGCGATGTCGAGGTACAGGTCGCGTTGGGCCTGTTGCACGCGCTCCTGAAGGAGCCGCTCGAGCAGGGGGTACAGCCGGTCGTACATCTCGCCGTAGCCCTTTTCCAGCGCCGCGGTGGTCAGCGCGAAGTAGTCGCCGGGTGGCGTTGCATAGTTGCCGGGAAGGACGTCCTGGTTGACCAGGACGCTGATCTTCTCGGCAGCTTCCTTCATCCCCTTTGCCGCCGTTTCAAGCTGGCCGCGCAGCGCCGGATTGCGCTCGGCGGTGTATTCCAGATTGCGCCCCAGCGCATCGACGGTGGCGTTCAGACCGGCGAGGACGGTCGATATTTCAACCTGCTGAACGATCTGCAGCGGCTGCTTGCTGGCTAGCGCGCCGGTACCGAGCGCGCGCAGTTGGCCCATGCGTTCGAGAGCCCAGGGCAGCGAGCGGACGATCGTATCGATCAGGCGCGTCGAATCGATTTCCGGGTCGTTCGTCAGTCCGTAGTGATCGGCGATGCTGCTCTGGAAATGCAGCAGGTCCTCGATCAGGCGCGTGTGCTGGACGAAGTTCTCGCGCCGGACCAGTTCGAGTCCATCCTGCCGGATGGCCTCCCATGTTTCGCCGATCCTGACCCATTCCTTGCCGGTCGCCAGTTCCTGCGGCAGGCTGGCGCGGCCGGCGGAGAAGGCGTCGATGACGTCCTTCTCCTTGGCAGCGCGCTTCTCCTTCATCGCCTCGTTGCCGCCGAGCACACCCGACGATAGACCACGATGCATCTGCAGGTGCTGGACGACGCGCGCCATCGGCTGGAGGACGCGCAAGGCATCGATTTCCAACTGGGCGCTGTCGGCCACCCGGCGCAGGTTGAGGTACAGGCTGCCGAGCAGGAAGGCTACTGCGATCAGCGCGAGGACACCCATGATGGCGAACTTGCGTGTATAGCCCACGCGGTTGAGAAGCGCTATCGCCGGCGCGAAAAGGCTCTGCATCTCGATGTTCCTCGCAGTCATCAGGAGCTTTACCCGTTAACGGCAATGGCCGGCAAATCTTTAGCCGAATTAGCCGAAGTCGCGCCGGCTGACCCACCATTCGGTGCGCCGCTCGGGCTGCTCAGGCGGCGTCGCTCAGGCAGCCATCGCGCAGCGTCAGGATGCGCCCGGCGCGCGCCGCCAGGGCGGGATCGTGCGTGACGACGATGAAACTCGTGCGGCGCGAGCGGTTGAGTTCGAGCATCAAGGCGAAAACGCTTTCCGCCGTCTGCCGGTCGAGGTTGCCCGTCGGTTCGTCGGCGAGCACGCAGGCGGGTTCGCTGACCAGCGCGCGGGCGATCGCCGCGCGCTGGCGCTCGCCGCCCGAGAGTTCGCCCGGCGTGTGGCGCAGGCGGTGCGCCAGCCCGACTTCGTCGAGCACTTGCGCCGCGCGCGCTTCGGCTTCCTTCCTCGCCAGGCGGCGGATGAGCAACGGCATGGCGACGTTTTCGAGCGCGGTGAACTCGCCGAGCAGGTGGTGAAACTGGTAGACGAAGCCCAGGTGGCGGTTGCGCAGCGCGCCGCGCTGCGCGTCGTCGATCGTCGCCAGGTCGTGCCCCATCAGGTGCACGCTGCCGGCGCTTGGCGAGTCGAGTCCGCCGAGCAGGTGGAGCAGGGTGCTCTTGCCCGAACCCGAAGCGCCAACGACGGCGATGCGCTCGCCGGCGTGTACGGCGAGGTCGACACCGAGCAGGACCGGCACCTCGTCGCCGCCCTGGCGGAAGATCTTGCGCAGCCCCTGGCAGGCGAGGACGATTTCACTCATAGCGCAGCGCCGCTGCCGGATTGACCCGTGCCGCGCGCCAGCTCGGGTAGAGCGTAGCGAACAGGGCGAGCACGAAAGCGACGCCGGTGATCGTCGTCACGTCGCGCCACTGCAGCTCGGACGGCAGGTTGGAGATGTAGTAGACCTCCTTGGCCAGGAACTGCGTGCCGAGCAGGCGCTCGATGAAGGGCACGACGACATCGACGTTGAGCGCCAGAGCGACGCCGCCGGCAATGCCCAGACCCAGGCCGATGAAGCCGATCAGTGCGCCCTGCACGATGAAGACGAGCATGATGCTGCTCGGCCGGGCGCCCAGTGTGCGCAGGATGGCGATGTCGGCCTGCTTGTCGGTGACCGCCATGACCAGGGTCGACACGATGTTGAACGCGGCGACGGCGACGATCAGCGAGAGGATGATGAACATCATGTTTTTCTCGATCTGCACGGCGCGGAAGAAGTTCGCGTGGCTGCGCGTCCAGTCGCTGATGAAGGCTTCGGTGTCCAGGCTGGCGGCGAGCGAACGGGCGACGCGCGGTGCCAGAAACAGGTCGTCCAGTTTCAGGCGTACGCCCGAAACCCGGTCGTCAAGGCGGTAGAGGCGTTGCGCGTCGGCCAGGTGGATCAGCGCCAGCCCGCTGTCGTACTCGTACATGCCGACTTCGAACAATGCGCTTACCGTGAACGTCTTCAGCCGCGGGACGACGCCGGCCGGTGTGACGACGCCTTGCGGCGCGATCAGCGTCACGCGGTCGCCGACCATGACGCCGAGCGCCCGCGCCAGTTCGCTGCCGAGGACGATGTTGAAACTGTCCGCGGTCAAGGTTTCCAGCCGGCCGTCCTTCATGTGCGGACGAAAGTCGGCGACGCGATCCTCCTGCTCGGGCAGCACGCCGCGCACCAGCGCGCCGCGCACCGCCTGGCTGAATGCCAGCATCCCCTGCGCCTGGACGTAGGGTGCGGCGGCGAGCACGTGGGCGTGGCGGGTCGACTGCTCGGCGACGCTCTGCCAGTTGGCCATTTCGCCGCTCGCGCCGCTGATCTGTATGTGCGAGACGACGGCCAGAATGCGCGCGCGCAACTCGGTCTGGAAGCCGTTCATCACCGAGAGGACGACGATCAGCGCGGCGACGCCGAGCGCGATGCCCAGCATCGAGATCAGCGAGATGAACGAAATGAAATGGTTGTGCTTCTTCGCCCGCGTGTAGCGCAGGCCGACGAGCAGTTCGTAGGGCAGATCCATCGGGCGAGGAATCGCGCGGGCGGGGCGGCGCGCAGCGTCGTTCGGGCAAAGGCGCTATGCTACACTCTTTCAGTCGCCGGCCAGTGCGTCATCGCCAGGCTGGTCGGAGCGACCGGCCGCGCCGGCCGTCAAGGATCGTCCGAGCCGCCGAATCCGCATGCACCTCACTCTTGTCGTTCCCGAACTCATCTGGCCCGAACCCGACGAGCAAGACACCTTTGCCGACCTCGCGTGCCCTGGGCTGTGCACGCTGCTCGCGCGCAGTCGGCGGCAGCAGTTGCCGGCGCAGTCGGTCGAAGCGACGCTCGCCGAGTTCTTCGGCTTGGCCGTGCAGCCGCCCTACGCCGCCTTGCGTCTGGCCGGCGAAAACGCCGCGCCGGCGGCTGCGGCGGGCGCCTGGCTGTGCGCCGATCCGGTCCACCTGCGTCTGCACCAGGAGCGGCTATTGCTCGCCGAGGGCGACCGCCTGGAACTCGCGCTCGACGAAGCCCAGGCGCTGCTTGACGAACTCAACCGCCATTTTGCCGAAGTCGGCCGCTTTCATCCGGCCTGTGCCGAGCGCTGGTACTTGCAGCTTGCCGCCGACCATCAACCGGGCGGCGGCGATGCGCTGCCGCTGTCGGCGGTCGCCGGCCGGCGTGTTGCCCGGCAGCTTCCGGAAACCCCCGAACTGCGCTGGCTGCGCCGTCTGCTCAACGAAGCGCAGATGGTTCTGCATCGGCATCCGGTCAACGAGGCGCGCGAGGCCGCTGGCCGCCCGACGATCAACAGTCTCTGGCTGTGGGGCGCCGGTACGCTGCCGCCAAGGCTGGGCAGCGAGTTCACCGGGGTCTGGAGCGACGACGCTCTGGCGCGCGGTCTTGCCCTTTGCGCACAGGCGGCAGTGCACGCGCCACCCGTTGACGCCGCGAGCTTGCTGCGCGCGCTCGAGCAGCGCGGCCGCTACCTGCTGGTGCTCGACGCGCTGCAGCGGCCGGTGCACTATCAGGATGCGGAAGCGTATCGAAGTCGTCTGCGCGAACTCGACCGCGACTGGTTTGCCCCGTTGCAGCAGGCGCTGGCGGGCGGCCGGCTGGCGACCGTCGAGCTCTGCGCGCCGACCGCCTACGGCCTGCTCACCTGGCGCAGCGGGCGCGCCGAGCAGTGGCGCCTGTGGCGGCGGCCGTGTGCGCTGCAGGCGACGGCGCTGGCTCTGGCGAAAGGCGCAGAATGACGCATCTGGTCGGGCGAACGGTTTCGCCGCGCGTGCAATGGGCGCTCGAGCAGCAAGGCGTGCACCCGCTGCTCGCCCGCATCTACGCCGGGCGCGGAATCACGACGCGCAGCGAGCTCGACTACCAGTTCACTTCGCTGCTGCCGCCGACGCGGCTGCGCGGTGTGGGCGAAGCCGCCGTGCTGCTCGCCGAGGCGATCGAGCGGCGTGCGCGCATCCTGATCGTCGCCGATTACGATTGCGATGGCGCGACGGCTTGTGCGCTTGCCCTGCGCGCCCTGCGCGCTTTCGGTGCGCAGGTCGATTATCTGGTGCCGAATCGCTTTGCCTACGGTTACGGGCTGTCGCCCGAAGTCGTCGATCTGGCGGCGCAACGGCGGCCCGATCTGCTGCTTACCGTCGACAACGGAATTTCTGCCGTCGCCGGCGTCGAGCGCGCACGTGCGCTTGGCATCAGGACGCTGATTACCGACCATCACCTGCCGGGGGACGAACTGCCGGCGGCCGACTGCATCGTCAACCCGAATCTCGCCGACTGCGATTTTCCGAGCAAGAGCCTGGCCGGCGTCGGCGTCATCTTCTACGTGATGCTTGCCCTGCGCGCCGAACTGCGCGCGCGCGGCTGCTTTTCGCCGGCGACTGGCCGCGCCGAGCCGCGCCTGGCCGATCTGCTCGATCTCGTCGCGCTGGGCACAGTGGCCGACGTCGTCCGCCTCGATCATAACAACCGGGTGCTGGTCAGCCAGGGTCTGCAGCGTATCCGGCAGGGGCGGGCGAGCGCCGGACTGCGTGCCATTCTGCACGTCGCCGGGCGTGCGCCGGAGCAGGTGTCAAGCGTAGACCTCGGCTTTCTCGTCGGTCCACGGCTCAATGCGGCCGGGCGCCTGGCCGACATGTCGCTCGGCATCGAATGCCTGATCACCGACGACGATGCGCGCGCGCTGAACATCGCGCAGCAGCTCGACGCGTTGAATCGCGAGCGGCGGGCGATCGAAGCGGGCATGCAGGAGCAGGCTTTGTCACTGCTCGACGCGGCGGCGCTGGCGGATACCGCGGCGCCGTCGGCCGCCGGCGTCGCGCTGTTCGACGCCGACTGGCATCAGGGCGTCATCGGCATCGTCGCGGCGCGCGTCAAGGAGAGAATTCATCGTCCGGTCTTTGCCTTCGCGCGCGGCGAAAACGGCGAGATCAAGGGTTCCGGCCGCTCGATTGGCGGCGTCCACCTGCGCGATGCGCTCGACCTGCTCGGCAAGCGCGCGCCCGGTTTGTTGCTGCGTTTTGGCGGGCACGCGATGGCCGCCGGAGTGACGCTGCGTGAAGCCGACTTTGCGCGCTTTCGCGATCTTTTCGCCGAGGTCGCCGACGAACTGCTGGCGCCGGCCGACCGGACGCGCACGCTGCACACCGACGGTTGCCTGGAGCCCGCCTACTGGTCGTTGGCGACCGCCCGTCTGCTGGCAGCCGAAGTGTGGGGCCAGGGTTTCCCGCAACCGCTCTTCGCCGATGACTTCGCCGTGGACAGCCAGCGCATCCTGAAGGACAAACATCTGAAGCTGCGCCTGCGGCGCGACGGGCAGACGATCGACGCCATCCAGTTCAACTTCACGCAGGCGCCGGGAGCCACCGTGCGCGCCGCCTATCGCCTGGCGATCAACGACTTCAGCGGTGTGCAATCGACGCAGTTGATGATCGAGCATCTGGCCACCTGAGCCGCCGCGACGGGTACGCACGCGCCGACCACGACCCTGCCGATGAGCACCTTCCTGCACCACTTTTCGCTCGCCGCGCCGCTCTTCATCCTCGTTTTCGTCGGTTACACGCTGGTGCGCTGGGCGGGCTGGCCGAAGAGCGTCGCCGACGCGCTGTCGCGTTTCGTCTTTTCGATCGCGCTGCCGGCGATGCTGTTTCGCCTGATGAGCGACCTCTCGCGCCTGCCGCCGGTCGATACCCGTCTGCTGCTCGCCTTCTTTGGTGCCTGCCTGATCGTCTTCGCGCTCGGCCGCCTGATCGCCTGGCGCGTCTTCCGGCTCGACGGCGTGGGTCAATCGGTGTTTGCGCTTGGCGGCGTCTCGAACAACGTTCTGCTTGGCTTGCCGCTGGCGCGCACGGCGCTGGGCGATGCGGCAGTTCCCTCGGTCGCGCTGGTGCTCGTCTTCAACGCGCTGATTCTGTGGACGCTGGTTACCGTGTCGGTCGAGTGGTCGCGGCACGGCAGCCTCTCGCTCGAAGGCTTCGGCGCGACGACGAAGAGCGTGCTGACCAATCCGATCGTCGCCGCCATCGTCTCCGGTTCGCTCTTCGGCCTGCTCGGCTTCGAGCTTCCCTTGCTCGTCGCTGCGCCGCTCGACATGAGCGGCCAGGCGGCAGCACCGCTGGCGCTGATCGCGCTCGGCATGAGTCTGGCCGAATACGGCCTGCGCGCAGGCTGGCGGGAGAGCTGTGCGATCGTCGCGTTGAAGCTGATCGTGCAGCCGCTGGT
>NZ_JAVMKF010000052.1:0-7905 GCF_031732815.1 Accumulibacter sp.
TGGCGGCTTCGCGCAGGTCGCGTACGGCGCCGCTGCCACGCATGTCGGGCAGAGCAGCGACGGCAGTGGTATCGAGCGTGTCGGTAAATTCCCGGTGGAAGGGGTCACCGACCAGATTGATGTCGGCCAGATTGCCGGTGACTTCGCCGGTGGTTCCGACGCTACCATCGCCGCGCGTGTAGGTGCCGAGGTCGGCGATCTGGTTCCCGTTGGCGAGCGTCTGGCTGTGCGCACTGGCGGCGACGTTGATCGAGGCGACGTTGAGTTGGCCCAGGGTGGACAGTTCGTTGCTCTGGCTGACGCCGTCCTGGTTGAGGTCGCGCCACAGGCGCAGTTCGGCGAAGCGCGAATCGAGCGCGCTGATCTTGCCGTCGGCGTTGCTGTCGAGATCGCGCAGGGCGTCGAAGCCGTCGGCCGCGCGCTGACCATCGCGCTTGATCGTCGAGTCGCCGAAGAGCTCGCGCCCCGAATCGATCAAGCCGTTCAGGTTGCGGTCGAGGACGAGGAAGCCGTCGTCGGGGCTCAGCCAGCTGGTCGCGGTGCTGGGCAACGAAGCGGGCGGCTGAGGCGAACAAATCTATAATGTTATCCGCGATGTAACCGCCTTCGTCGAAAATGCTGTTGCAAAATCTAAAACCCTGCTGGTTGAACCAGTCGAAGACGCTCGGCCCGAGCAATGACCCCACCGGCCCCTAGCGCGGCAAATCCCGCGACCGCAAGAACCTCTGCCCCGAAAAGCAGCGCCACCCACAATAACTCCACCCAGCCAAGCAAGGGCGACGCCCATTCCCGCCTGACCAAAGGCGTCGCTGCTGCCGGTCTCGAACCATTTCACAGCGCCGTCAGCCATCTCGTAAGCGTCGTAGGTGGGGCCGATTGCTCGCCCGAAGGTTGCCCCGAATGCCCTTTCCGCGGCCAATACGCCCACTCTTGCTTCTGCTGCCAGCGCGCCGACTCTCACGTGGGCGTCCAAGACGTCGTCGAGTAACGCGTTGGCCTTACTTGCGTATTGCTGTGCGTAGCGCTCCATGATTTCGGCAATGGCTGCCTTGTGCTGGTCCGCGGCGGCGGCGGCCCATCGCTCCGACGAATCGGCAAGGGAATTGAATTCGTTGTCAATGGCGGCCAAAAACCGCCGAAATCTGGCGCAGCCGAAAATTCGGGCACGAAAATTGCCGGCCCGGAGCCGGGTCAAGGGCGGGCGCCAGCCCGGCGCAGCAACCCCTTGACCCGGCGGAGGGACGGGTACGCTGGAGCATGGGTGTAAGCGCGGCAGTTCCGCGCCAGATTGCCGCGGTTTCTCCCCGCCATTAACATTCGTTTCCCAGCGCTTGTGCCAGTAGCTCCTTCTGGCGTTGAGCGCTAACCACGGCCTGACCTCCGTCGGCGGCCACCTGCCGCGCGAACCTATTGTCCGCTTCGCTCCACGCGCTGGCAAAGGCGTTGGCTTGCGCCGTGAGGGCAGCAGAAAATTCACCAAACGTGAGTTGCACAGGTTAATCCTTCGCAAGAATCAGTGAGATTGGGCCGGCGAGCACGACAATTACGATCCACAGTAATCCAACTACTCCACCGGTCGCAACCCCGCCTACAAGTGCCATCGAGAAGCGATCGGAAATCATGGCCACAAAGAGCTTCATACCCCAAGTAGGGCCACCTGTCATGTCAATGGAGATTGGCAAAAAGAGGACAACCCACAGACCAATCAGTAAACCCGGTAAAGACAAGAAATACAGAAAACAGAACGTCTTCAGGAACGGTACGCCAGGTCTGGAGAACGCATAGCGGATTCTGGCACCAAGTGGGTCCTTCCGAACCAGGATGGCCGTTACTAGCGTACTGACCCGCGCAGCCGATCCGAAGAACCCCTGCACCAATTCCGGAATCGGTGAGAGTTTAGCCATTTTTATTATTGCGGGTGCAGTGTGGGCTACCCAGGCAATCGGCCAAGCAATTGGTCCAAACAGGCTTTCCCAAGTCCTGGGCAGTATTATCCCGTAGAGAAACATGCCAAGTACAGAAACCATGATATAGCGGTTAAAACGTCGATTCGCACTTACGATTTCGGGAGGTCTTTTTCCGCGCAGTGTTTCAGGCAGGTGAGATTCCCGGTCAAGTCGTGAAGTCACTCGTATCGCCTTCCGAAGCCGTGTAAAAGAAACGCTGATTTAATCGCACCGCCTGACGATGCGCATGATATAAGGTGCGCGTCGCAGCGGATGGGATTAGCCAATGAATCAGATCAGCTTTTCGGAAGCCGACTTTGCCGCGAAGAAGCGGGTCACGAAGCGCGAGCTCTTCCTTGCCGACATGGAAAGGGTTTTCCCCTGGCAGGAAATGCTGGCGGTCATCGAACCGTATTACCCGAAAGGCAAGCGCGAGGTATGCGTTCATCAGGCGCTGGTCGACAGCCATTAGCATGATGTATGGGTCGATATCCAGCGAGAGTGCGCATGCTTGCCAGACAGTCACATCTGGCGTGTGCTTCCATTCCCGCCAATCCGGTCTATTCATCCAGCACTCCTTCAAACGCTGCCTTCAAGGGGGGTGCCGCGCCGGCCGGGTGAAGGTGCCCGGCGTTCTCTGTTGGTGATCAGCCTCCGGATAGGCGCGGCATTGCTGCTCGCTGCCTGCAGACCGTCAGTCAGGCGTCGGTGATTCGGTCATCAGGTGGCGTGGTCTTCCTTCCGTGCCACGGCTAGGCCAGGCCGGCGGGCGATGCGACGTTCCTTCATTCGCGATTCGGCATGGTCAGTGACAACAAGGCGTCGCTCTCACAAAGGGGCTCCAGCGGGATGAAGGCATCCGCTGCTTCCCTCGGCGAAACCAGGTTATGCGACTTGGCCCTCGATCCGCAGGACCACACGCCCTCCCACCGCTTGCGCGAATCTCTCGACGGTGCGCATGGACGGAAAGCGCTTGCCGCTCTCGATTCTTGCAACAGCGCTTTGCGTGGTTCCCATGCGTTGGGCTACCTCGGTTTGCGACAGGCCGGCACGGGCGCGAGCGGCAATGAATTCGCGGGCGATGGCGTACTCACCCGACATTGCGTCGTATTCAGCGCGGGTCGCAGCGTCGCCCAGCATCTCCGGCTTGATGGTCCTCAAAGTCTTCACGTCAAAGCCTCCAATCGCTTCTTGGCAGTCTCAATCGCTGCGCGTGGCGTGGCCTGGGTCTTCTTCACGAAGACATGCAGCACCAGTAGCGTGCGTCCATGAACGGCGGCATACACGGCGCGGGCGATGCCATCACGCCCCCGCATCCGCATTTCCCACAGCTTGCCCTCCACGGGCCGGACATGCGGCATTCCCACTTCTTGCGGCCCGAAAGCTTCCAGCAGTTCGGCAACGTGCAGGAAGCGGGCGCGCATGTCGGCAGGCAGGGCCAGCAGTTCAGGTTCCGCCAGCGAGCATACCTTTACCGTCCATTGACTCATAGTATAGCCTTTCTGCTATTGTCTGATGTACCGTCAGGCAGCGTTGATCACGCGGAATCCGGGCCGCGCGTCGTCCGTGGGCTGCCCGATCCCGGCTTGTTCCAGAATCCAGCCTTCGATCTTGGTGTGCCACATGCGCAGCAGGTCGAGCGGGCGTACACGGTAGTGCTTCTCGGCGGTAGCAGATGGCTTGTGCCCCATGATCTGCGCGGATACGCCAGCCGGGCACTCAACCCACTCCGCGAGGGTGCCGAAGGATCGGCGCAGACCGTGTATCGAGAGTGCAGGCAGGCCGGCGGTGGTCACTGCCTTGTTGTGCTGAATGCGCGGCTCCTGAAGCCTTCCAGATGCCGCGGTGGGGCTGCTGAAAACCCATTCGTTACGACGCGGCAGGGCGGCCAGCAACGACGCGACGTATGGCGTCAGCGGGATTGTGCGCTCGCCGTCGACCTTGTCCTTGATGGTCATGGACCGCCACTGAAAGTCCACGTCTTCCCAGCGGATGCCGGCCACCTCTTCGCGGCGGGCGCCAGTCAGCAGCGCGGTCTGGAGATAGGCAGCGATGACCGGATTCCCGATCTGGCGGACGGCGGCGAACCATGCCGGCAACTGCTCGCGTTGCAGGCAATCGTCCCTGGCGGATTTCTTCGGCAGTTCGTCGCGGGCCAGCCGGGCGCTGCAAGCGTCAGACTGTACCTGGTCGCGGTACTCTGGCCGGTCTGAGCACCAGTTCAAGAAGGCACGCATCAGGGCGAACGAAAGGCGCGCATAGGTCGGGCGCTTGGCGGCTTCATCCTGGAGCCAGACGCGTACCCGGTCGGTGTCGATCTGTTCCAGAGGAAGGTTCAGCAGCGGGCGCAGGATGCCCGGCAAGGTCTTGTCGCTTTCTCCGGGTCGGCGCCCTTGGGTGCGCGGCTCGCCGCCTTCCTTGCTGACGGTTTCGTGTTCGAGAAGATGGCGCGGACTCCAGCTTGCGCGGCGCGCTTCGATGTACTTCTTCCATGCTTCCACTGCCGGCGTGGCGATACGCTCAGCCTCGATGCGCTTGGCTTCGTCGGCGGCGCGCTTGGCCTCGGCGGCGGCAATGCGGTTGGCTTTCTCTTGGCGCGGATCAACACCTGAGTCGATGAGTACTTGCAGGCGCCGGGCCTCGTCGCGTGCGGCGCCAAGGGTCCATGCCTTGGTGCTGCCGATGGTCAGCCGAACCGATGCGCCGGACTCCAAGCGGCTCTGTAAGACGTAGACCTTGCTGCCGCCGGCTGACGCCTTCAATCCGAGTCCAGTAGATTCGGTGTCCCAGAGAAAGGACGCTGCTTTGCCGGTCTCGCAGCAGAATTTTGTCACTCGCCCGGCAGTGAAGGGAACCTTGTTTTCGCTCATCTTATGGTCTCCGGCTTTGCTTACCAGCGGAACCTAGTAAGCACACAGTAAGCAGATTATATCAATTCCGTTCAACGTCGAGCAACGTCAAGTTTCCTCAAATAGTTGATTTGTTTGCTATCGAGTCGTTGCAGCACACCCCCTTCAACGCCGAAAAATGCCTAGAAGTTCTGATTCTCAATCAGAAGGTCGGCGGTTCGATCCCGCCTCTCTCCACCAAACACCTGGAGCCCGGACTTGCGCCGGGCTTTTTCACGCCAGCAAAGGGCCGGCACTGGCGGGGTTTCGCGGAGGTGCGAATTTCGCTCATCGCTGACATCCACCGACATTGGTCGCCCACCGTAGGGCGTTTCCCGGTCGAATGAGGAAGCGGGCATTCGGCACGACCTGCCGCAGAGTTTTTCCGCGATAACTCTTGCTGGACGTTTGCTGCAGGCTATCGACTCAATTTCTTCCGGCGATCCACCGTTATTCAAGATACAGGACCTGCTGCTTTCCGGAGGAAAAGATGATCCACGCATGCACCAAACATACCGATCTCGATGAACTCATCGGGACTCAATGCTGGGAAGGTCAGGACCTGTCGTTCCGCTACGGCCCGCTGGTTCGGGCGATGCAGGCCGGCGAAGAATTGATCCTGGAGAACAGTACCGCCTTGTCGGCGTTCATGCTCGCGAAGATCCGTCTGATGCTTGGCACCATGTTCATCGAGGACACTTCGGAAGAGATCTGCCCGCACGACGGCTTTCGGCTGACCCTTGGCTAAGCCGTAGTCAAGGCATGGCGCCCGGCGTGTCGGCAGCGCGCACGTGTTCGGCGTCAGCCCCGGAGAACCTCATCTTCTGCGTCTGTTCTCTGCTGCCAGTTCCTGGCCTTGGACGCTTTCATCCTGCTCCGCAAAGAGCATACCCTGCGTGTGCCGCCTGCTATGCGTTTATCGATCCAGCCTTGCTGTCGCCCCCATTCAGGCTTGCCTGCTTGGCATGTAAAGCCGCTCGACACTCGAAGCTGGTCAGATGTTGTCCGCCGCCCGGCTCGCCGGGTCAGCCGCCATCTTCGTGCTGGAAGCCGCGACGCCAGGTTTCGCGGTAGTATTCGACGCGTGCGCAGCGGGTATTGGATAGACATATATCCACGCTGGCTGGCTCTTGGCTTCCGCCTGACTGAAGAGGAACCTCATGTTGCGTATTGGAATCGACCTGGGCGGGACGAAAATCGAACTCGCCGCGCTCGACGAGGGTGGTCAGACTTTGCTGCGTCGGCGCGAACCGACGCCACAGGGTGACTATGCCGCTTCGGTCGAAGCGATCGGCCGTCTGGTCGAGGCCGCCGAGAACGACCTGGGCGCGACGGGCAGCGTCGGCATCGGCATTCCGGGCGCCGAATCGATGCCGGACGGGAGAATCAAGAATGCCAACTCGACCTGGCTGATTGGTCAGCTTTTTCGGGAGGATGTGCAGACGCGGCTGGGGCGTGCGGTTCGCTTGGCCAACGATGCCAACTGTTTCGCCCTGTCGGAAGCGATCGACGGCGCCGGACGAGGCGCCGAGGTGGTTTTCGGCGTCATCCTGGGCACCGGGGTGGGCGCCGGCATCGTCGTTCGTCAACGCGTCGTTTCCGGTATCAATCGAATTGCCGGCGAATGGGGCCACAACCCGCTGCCCTTGCTGCACGAAGAGAGTGTGGCGCCGCTGCCCTGCTATTGTGGTCGCCTGGGCTGTGTCGAAACCTGGTTGTCGGGGCCGGGCATGGCGACTGATCATTGGCGACATTGTGGCGAGCGCTTGTCCGCCGAGGAGATCTGCGCGCGCGCCGTCGACGGCGAAACGGCGGCCGACGAAACGCTCTGGCGCTACGAGCGACGCCTGGCCAAGGCGCTCGCTGTTGTGGTCAACATCCTTGATCCAGAGGTGGTTGTGCTCGGCGGCGGTTTGTCGAACATCGAGCGGCTCTACGACACGATACCGCGCCTGTGGCAGGAACACATTTTCTCGCCGGTCGTTCTCACTCGGCTGTGCCGCAACCTTCATGGCGACTCCTCGGGTGTGCGTGGCGCCGCCTGGCTATGGAACGAGGTGTGAAATGGCGGCAAGACTCTGGCTGACGCTCTTTCTCCCCTTTGCTGGCGCGTATTTCCTGTCCTACCTCTATCGTACGGCGAATGCCGTCATCGGCCCGCTGTTGACCGGCGAACTGTCGCTCACCGCGGGCGATCTCGGCCTGCTCACCGGCGCCTACTTTCTTACTTTCGCCAGCGCGCAGCTTCCGCTTGGCGTCCTCCTCGACCGTTTTGGTGCGCGCCGCGTCGAGGCGGCGCTGCTGCTCGTCGCGGCAGTCGGCGCCGGGGTTTTCGCCGCCGGTCAGACGATTGCACAACTGGCGATCGGCCGCGGGCTGATCGGCCTGGGCGTCTCGGCCTGCCTGATGGCGGCGTTCAAGGCGTTTTCTCTATGGTTTCCGGCCGAGCGCCAGGCCTCGCTGACCGGCTGGATCATGACGGCCGGCGGCCTCGGCGCGCTGGTCGCCACGACGCCGCTCGAATCGGCGCTGCATTTCACCGGTTGGCGCGAGATTTTCCTGTTCCTCGCCGGTTTGACGGCGCTGGTCGCGCTGTGGCTGTTTGTCAGCGTTCCCGAACGCGCCGAAAAGCCGCAACCGGAAAGCATGGCGACGCAGTGGGCCGGCGTCAGGAGCGTTTTCGCCAGCGCACATTTCTGGCGCTTCGCACCGCTCGGGCTGACCCTCATCGGTGGTTTCATGGCTGTACAAAGCTTGTGGTCGGTATCCTGGCTGATGCAGGTCAACGGCGACAGCCGGGCGCTCGCCGCCGACACGCTGCGCAGCATGAACGCCGCGATGCTCGTTGCCTACGTGCTGATCGGTCTGCTCGCCACCGGACTTGCCCGGCGCGGCATCGGACCGGTCGTCCTGCTCGCCGTCGGCGTCGGGCTTTCGCTGATCACGCTCGGACTGATCGTCAGCGCCAGGGGCAGCAGCAGCGCGTGGCTGTGGGTCGCCTACGGCGTCTTTTCGAGCTTCGGAACGCTTGCCTACTCGCAGGCGGCGGCCGGTTTCCCGCTTGCCCTGGC
>NZ_JAVMKF010000053.1:0-7898 GCF_031732815.1 Accumulibacter sp.
CGGCGCCCGCTGCCCCGGGTGGCAGTGCTGAAACGAAAAATTCACAACCTCTGAGATTCAGCAAAGTGATCGGGCCGACGCTTCGGCGGGTTGGTGACCGGCACGACGTGTTGATCTTGCAGTGGCCGGAGGCTTTCACGCAGTCAGCCTGAGCCGCCGAAAGTGGCTGTCCTCCGCAACACGGCGGCACTTTTGCTTGGCACACGCCAAGTGGTGGCCAAGTCGACGAGAATCGGCTAAAGTGTTTAAGTAGAACTACCCTCCGCCTGCGGCATCCTGAGCCCGCCCAGCCGGTGCATGGGTAGAGGTCAGAGGCGGCGAACAAAGCGGGGTGCGGTGCACCGCGGCAGCCCTGGCCCGTGCCGGAGACCAGTCCATGCAGACGCAGGCAAAGACGCATCCAACCAGGCAAGCTATCAACAACGCCGCGATCCGCGAGCTGAGATCCGTCGTCGGTGCCGAGCACCTTTGTACGACCGCCGAAGACCTCGATCGCTACTCCCGCTGTACGATCCCCTGGCAAAGCGTCTGCGCGGCCGTCGTCTTTCCAGCGTCTGCCGAAGATGTCGCCGAAGTCGTCAAGATCGCTGCGCGTTACCAGATCCCGGTATGGCCGTCGAGCACGGGGAGGAACTGGGGTTACGGCACCACGCTGGCGATCACGGATGGGGCGCTGGTGATGATTCTGGAGCGCATGAACCGCGTTATCGAGGTCAACGAGGAACTGGCCTACGCCGTCATCGAACCTGGGGTCACCTACGAACAGTTCAATCGGCACTTGCGCAGCAACGGTTACAAGCTGTGGATCGATTGCACCGACGGATCGGGTCTGGGCAGCGTCATCGGTAACGCGCTCGAGCGAGGCGTCGGCGAAACGCCCTACGGCGATCATTTCGGCAACCTCTGCGGTTTGGAAGTGGTCTTGGCCGACGGCGAGCGTGTTCACATCGGCGGCGAATTGCGCGGCCTGCACACTTGGCACACGCACAAGACGGGCGTCGGCCCTTACCTTGAAGGACTGTTTACTCAATCCAACTTCGGAATCGTGACGCGTGCCGGCATCTGGCTGATGCCACAACCCGAGTCGTATAACTCGTTTGTCTATCAGATCAACGACGAGCGCCACTTGCCACAGGTCCTCGACGCCTTCAGACGCTTGGCCTTGACCGGTATCGTCAACACCAAACTCCACATGATCAACGACTTCGTGTCGATGAGCATCCTCACGCAACGTATTGCTGAACAGGTTCCCCGAAATGGCCCGCTGAGTGACTCAAACCTTGCCGCCTTGCGCCACAAGTATGGCATTGCCCCCTGGAATTGCGCCGGCGGCATCTACGGCACACGCCGTCAGGTGAGCCTGCAAAGGTCGCTCCTGCGCCAAGCGCTCGGCGCCTACGGACGGCTGATCTTTCTCTCGGACAGGCTGCTACCCTATCTCGAGCGGATCATCGACTGGTCGTGGAAGAGCCCAGTGATGCGCCGGATCACCGAACTCGGCGCGCGCACTTCGCTACCCGTGCTCGAGTCGGCGCCCTACGTTCACAAGATCCTGCAGGGTATTCCCACCGAATACTTTGTCAAGCATGCCTACTATCGTAACCGTCATCCCAGACCCTTGGACGCCGTCCATCCTGCACGCGACGGCTGCGGGCTCATCTGGTTTGCACCCATCCTGCCGCTGTCGAACGCGCACGTCTGGCCGTTTCTCGAAGCCTGCAAGGAGCGCTTCGCGGCGCACGGCTTCGACTTCTACGTTGCCATGCTGTTGATGAATCCGCGTTCGGTGATCTGCCTGATGGCCATCATCTACGACCGTGAGGATCCCGGCGAAACAACGCACAGCCGGGAACTCTACAGCGAACTGTTGGCGCTCATGCGGGCGCGCAAGCTGCAGCAGTATCGTGCTGGACTGCAAAGCTGGGGCGAACTGTTTTCCGATGCACCCGAAATCCTGCGCCTGAACGCACGGCTCAAGGCGGCGCTCGACCCGGCGAACATCCTCGCGCCTGGACGGTACGGCGTTGCCGCGGCGCTTGAGCTTGCCCAGCCAGCCACGCCGGCAGACAACACCACGCCTTAGAGCGGCGACGCGAAGCAGTCCCTGCACAGCCCATGCATCCGCGCCCGACGGTCCTCTTTATCGCCGATGCGGTGACTCTGGCGCATGCGGCGCGGCCCTGCGCGCTCGCCCGCAAGCTCGATCGCACGCGCTTTTCGGCCGTCCTCGCCTGCGACCAGCGCTACCGCAAGCTGCTCAGCGGCCTCGATTTTCCGGTCATCCCTTTGGCCTCGATCGCGAGCGAGCGTTTCCTGGCGGCGGCGGCAAGCGGCCGACCGCTGTACGACGCGGCAACGCTACGCGCCTACGTACGCGACGATCTCGACCTGCTCAATTCAGTCCGCCCAAACGTTGTGGTCGGCGACCATCGCCTTTCGCTCTCGGTCAGCGCGCGCATCGCTCGCGTTCCCTACCTGAACATCATCAACGCCTACTGGAGTCCGTATGCCGTCGGCCACGCTTTGCCGGTCCCCGATCTGCCGGTCAGCCGCTGGCTCGGCGCACGCCTTGCCGAGCCTCTGTTCGGCATCGCCTGGCCGCTGGCCTCGGCTTGGCACTGCCGACCGCTTAACCGCGTGCGCGCCGAACATGGCCTGCCGTCGCTGGGACACGACTGGTTTCGCGCCTACACCGATGCCGATCACACGCTCTACGCCGATGCCAGCGAACTGGTGCCGACACTCGATCGCCCAGCCAACCATACCTACCTGGGGCCCATCCAGTGGTCGCCTGACGTCGCCTTGCCGCAAGCCTGGGACTCCTTGCCAACAGACCGGCCGCTGATCTACGCGACGATGGGCAGCTCGGGGGACGCACGCCTCCTGCAGATGGTTTTTGATGCCCTGGCCGATCTACCGATAACCCTCATCGTGACGACGGCGGGAAAGGCGCTCAACTTTCCTCCCCCGGAAAATGCCTGCATCATCGACTATGCACCTGGCCACCTGCTGGCTGAACGCGCCGATCTGATGATCTGCAATGGCGGCAGCCTCAGCGTCTATCAATCGCTGATCGCCGGCAAGCCCCTCATCGGAATTGCTTCGCATATGGATCAGCACCTGAGCATGGTCTACGTTGAACGCGCCGGCGTCGGCCGCCGACTGCGCAGCGATGCGCTGAGCGTCAAGGCGCTACGCCAAACCGTTGAGCAGCTGCTGATCGACCCTGAGTTGCGGCGCCAAGCAATAGCGATGGCGAAAGCCTTGGCCGGCTACCAGCCGGCGACACATCTGGGTGAGATTCTGGCTGCGTTCTGCTGAAACGCTTTGCCGTGCGCCTGGGGTTCACGCTGGCGGCCGGGTAAGCTCGCCACTCGCCTACTTGATGCGGACAGCCGGGACGCCACCCCAAACCTGTCCCGGTGGCACCACAGTCCCGGCCCTGACGATTGAACCAGGCAAGAGTATCGATCCGGCGCCGACGCGCACACCCGGCATCAGAATGCTGCCCGCTCCGACCGTGGCCTCGGCGCCGATGTGAATCTCACGCAGGATGAACCGGTCTTTCGTCATCGCGTGCGAGGTCAGCAGCGAGCCTTCGCCGATCACGCAGCCGTCCTCGAGAACGGTCAGCCGGGGATCAATGATCTTTCCGCCAACCGCAACGAATTTGCCAATTCGAGCCCCCCAAAGGCTATAGAAGAGCGGACGCGCGAACACCGGAAAGAAGGGCAACAAAGCCAGCTTCCCAAGTTCGCCGACCACATGCTGAACCTTCCATAAGGTGAACTGCGGATGCGTACTGCCGTAGTCGCCGACTCTCAGCGGCCACACGAAGGAAACAGCGGCCAGCGCCAACGCCGTCAGGCAGCCGTAGGCAAGCGCAAAAACGACCAACAGAACGAGGGCGGCGTAAGGTCCGCTGGTCGCGACCAACCAGTCCTGCAGCGCAAGCAGCAGCGACACAGCACCCGACAGGCTGATCAGAATAAGAAAAAAGCTCGCGACGAAATCCTTGAGGTCTGTCTTCACGGTCTAGGACGGAATAGCGCGACGAACAGACGACGAAAAAGGACCCGCAGGTCCTTTTTCTGTCGCGAGGTGCCGGAGCAACCGCAACTTACGCAGCGCGCCGCCGACGGCTGATGGCCAAGCCGAGCAGACCGACGCCCAGCATCGCCAGACCGGCCGGCTCCGGAACCGTCAGGTTCACGTTGGCGTCGGCTCTGACCACCTTGGCCTGATCAACCGCCTTCGACGCGTAGCCATTGGCATTGTCGAAGAAGTTGGTGGTCTGGAAGTCGGTACCCTGAGTCTGCCCCCACTGCAGCGTGGTCGTCGTCGCGTAGCCGGTCGGCACCGGGATGAAACCGACCACATCGGCGACGTTTGCCGGATCGTCGACGCCCTGCTGGGCAAAGGCCAGCTGACCATCCAGCGTGGCAGAGCCGCTGGCAGATGTGCCGGTCGCAAAGAAAGCGTTCGGCAGGGTGGCGCCGATTCCGCCATCAGCGACGAGCAGGCCGTCGGTGTACCCGATACCCGACAGGACTTCAGCCGTGGTGTCGATCAGCGTGTTCGACAGGCTCGCGTCGTCATAGAACATCGAAACGCGGCCGGAGCCCCACAGCGGCTGCAAAAGGGCAAAGCCGGGGGCTACGCTCAAGACGACTTCGTCGAAGTACGCGGCGACGGTCAATTGATAGGTGCCCGACGTGTTGCCGGCCCAATTGAGGTCATTGGCGACAGTCGCCGGATTGAAGCCGTTGACAACACCTTGATAGCGCGTGCGGACGATATCACCGACATTCAGCGGCACGGAACCGTCCGGTGCGATCTGGACATCGGCAGCGGTGAAGAAGGCCGCGGATCCCTGCGACCAGACGTCAACACCATTGAGGCTCAGCAGAACTCCGTCATGGAGGGTTCCGCCGTTGCTCGTATTGAATGCCCCGGTCCACAGATTTGCCGCCTGCGCGCCCCCACAAGCCAAGCCAGCCAGGGCCAGGGCTACAATCGTTTTGCGAAGTTGCATATTGATTTCCTTTCGGGTTGAGATATTCGTATTCAATGCTAACCAGCCGAAGTTCTTCGCGCTACGGCTTGTCAAACACAAAGCAATCGTCGTGCCAAGCCCTGAATGATGAAGGCCAAGAAACTAATTTATTTGCACTTCTAAACATCCGAATGAGGTCCTAAGAAGAAGGTGCGCGTCGTCTGAGCGAATGTCTGTAAAATTTTTCGACACTGCGACTGCTGAGCCTTGGCAGTTTGCCGCACAACCGGCCGGTGGCCGAGCGCAGCGCCAGCGCGTATCATATCTCGGCTAGGGCACGCGGTTGCGGGCGCGCAGATGGTCGGATGCGCCGATCTGAACTAACATGCGAACTTGCTCCACCGATAAGGCGAACAATGACCGGCAAACTTGATGCGCTGTCCCGTTTGACACTAATCGCCATCGTGCAGCGCGCCGCGGCAATCTCCTGGCATGGCTTGTGGTTGGAATACCTGACTGCGTTCCGTAACATCGTGCGCCAGTACCGGCGCAGTCTGCTTGGCGTTGCGGCAGTGGCGGTCGGGGTCGTCTGCCTGTTGCTGGCGGCCGGCTTCATCGAATGGGTCTTCTGGGCAACGCGCGAGGGCGCGATCCAGAACGGACTTGGCCATATTCATGTCGTAAAGAGTGGTTTTATGGACAAGGGACAAGCCGACCCGATGCGTTTCCTCCTTTCCGCCTCGACGCCCGAACTGAACCAGGTGCGCGCTTTTCCGACGGTCAGGACGGTCGCCCCGCGCCTATCCTTCAACGGCATGATCAGCCGCGGCGAGGCGACCGTTTCGTTTATTGGCGAGGGCGTCGACCCGGACGCTGAAGCAGTGGTCAGCCGGGCCATGAACGTGAGCGCGGGGCAAGCCCTGTCCAGCAGTGCACCGAACGAAATCGTCCTGGGCCGTGGTCTGGCCGACAACCTGGGCGTAGGGGTAGGCGACAAGGTGGTTCTTCTCGCAACCACGCGCTCGGGCAGCATCAGCGGTGCGGATTGCAAGGTTCGCGGGCTATTTACCTCGGTCAGCAAGGCCTATGACGACTCCGCCTTGCGCGTGCCGCTGCCCCTTGCCCACCGCCTGCTGAAGGTTGGCGCTAACCACCGGTACATTCTCGTACTCGACGACACAGCGCAGACCGCAAGCACCACGCTGGCCCTGCGCAAGCAGTTCGGCGGCTCCGAGATGGAGTTCATTCCCTGGTACGACATGGCGGACTTCTACAACAAGACGGCAGCGCTCCTGTCAAAACAGATCGGCGTCGTCGAGTTGATCATCGCCGTCATCATCATCCTGAGCATTTCGAACACGATGATGATGAGCGTGATGGAAAGGACGGCCGAGATCGGCACCTGCCTGGCGCTGGGTCGGCAACGTGGGCAGGTTCTGCGGCAGTTCGTTTTTGAGGGACTGACGGTTGGTCTCATCGGCGGCGGACTGGGCCTCACGGTCGGAGGCTTGCTCGCTTTGCTGATTTCGTATGTCGGCATCCCGATGCCGCCTCCACCAGGCATGTCCGAGGCCTACCGCGGTGAGATTCTGCTCACCGCGCCACTCGTTGCCGAGGCGCTGCTGCTCGCCGTCGGCACGACCTGCCTGGCCAGCCTCTATCCCGCCTGGAAAGCGTCACGCCTCGAAGTCGTCGATGCGTTGCGCCATAACCGGTAGTCAGCACGGCTCATCATCATGTTGAAGCTTGCCCTGAGAAACCTGTTTCGCAACCGGGTGCGAACGCTGATGACGCTCGCCTCGATCGTTTTCGGCGTGGTCGGTCTGATTCTCAGCGGAGGATTTGTACACGACGTGTACCATCAGCTCGCGGAAGCACTGATCCACTCGCAATCGGGTCACGCGCAGGTCTCGCGTGCTGGCTTCCACGCCAAGGGCACGCGCAACCCCGAGGCCTACCTGATCGACGATGCCGAGGCCTTGCGCAGTGAACTGCAACAGCAAGCTGGCGTCAGCGACGTGATGGGGCGTGTTTCGTTTTCCGGCTTGCTCAGTAACGGCCGCACCGACTGGCCGATCGTCGGCGAAGGCGTTGAGCCGGACAGGGAAGCGGCCTTGGGTAGCCAGCTCCAGATTACCATGGGGCGCCAGCTTTCCGAGCAGGACAGCAAGGGAATTCTCGTCGGCCAGGGCGTGGCGAGCGCACTGCAACTTCGCCCGGGCGATCAGGTGACGCTCCTGCTGACGACCACTGAAGGAGCGCTGAACAGCCTGGAGCTTACCGTGGTGGGAAGCTTTCAGAGCCTGTCCAAGGATTTCGATGCGCGTGCCGTGCGCATCCCCTTGGCCGCGGCGCAGGAGTTGCTGGGAACACATGGCGTGAACACGCTGGTGTTGGCACTCGACAAGACCGAACATACCGTGCAAGTGGTCTCCACGCTGAGGGGCCGGCTGGACGCGAGCGCACTTGAAGTCCTAGCGTGGCCGGAACTCAACGAACTCTACGCGGGAGCAGTCGCCCTCTACGAACGCCAGTTCGGTGTCCTCCAACTGATCATTCTCGTCCTCGTTCTGCTCAGCGTGGCCAACAGCGTGAATATGAGCGCTTTCGAGCGTGTCGGGGAGTTCGGTACGATGATGGCTCTGGGCAATCGCGGGCAAACCATCTTTTGTCTGCTGGTTATCGAGAACTGTCTGCTCGGCGTTGCCGGCGCGACCATTGGCGTGACCCTCGGCGTCGTTCTCAGCCAGACGATCTCGGCCATCGGCATCCCGATGCCACCGCCACCCAACGCCAATATGGGCTATACGGCGCACATTCGTCTGGTCCCATCGGTGGTCATCAGCGCCTTCGTGATCGGCAGCTGCGCAACCGTCCTGGCCTCGCTGGTGCCGGCTTGGCG
>NZ_JAVMKF010000054.1:0-6547 GCF_031732815.1 Accumulibacter sp.
TTCCAGATCGAAGGCGCCATCGCCAACACGCGTGCCATCGGCGCCGTCCTCGGCGGCTTGCTCGGTGGACCAGTGGTGGGCCTCGCCGTCGGCCTCACCGGCGGCCTGCACCGCTACTCGCTCGGCGGCTTTACCGACGCCGCCTGCGCGGTGTCTACGACCGCCGAAGGCGTGATCGGCGGCTGCCTGCACCTCTACCTGCTGCGCAGCCAGCGCGCCGACCGGCTGCTCAGCCCGACGCTTGCGTTCTGGACGACGCTCGGCGCCGAGTTGCTACAGATGCTGATCATCCTGCTCATGGCCAGGCCGTTCGACCAGGCTGCCCGCCTGGTCGCGCATATCGTGCTGCCGATGACGCTGACCAATGCCGTCGGAGCGGCCCTCTTCATGCGCCTAATTCTCGACCGCCGGGAGACGCTGGAGAAGTATTCGATCGCCTTCTCGGCGAAAGCGCTGCGCATCGCCGAGCGCTCGGTCGGCGTGCTGCTGCAGGGCTTCGACGAGCACAACTGCAAGCGCATGGCGAGCGTCATTCAGGAAGAAACCGGCGTCGGTGCGGTGGCGATCACCGATGGCGAGAAGCTGCTCGGCTTCGTCGGTATCGGTGCCGACCACCATCTGCCGGGTACGCCGATTGCCTCGCCGCACACGCGACACGCCATCGAACACAATGAAGTCGTCTATGCCGACGGAGCCACCGTCCCCTACTGCTGTTCGCTGAGCAAGGACTGCAAGCTCGGCTCGTGTCTGGTCATCCCGCTGCGCGATGAAGAGAACCATGTCTTCGGGACGATCAAGCTCTACGAACCGAAGAGGAAACTGTTTTCCTCGCTCAATCGCACGCTCGGCGAAGGGATCGCCCGCCTGCTCTCGAATCAGGTACTTGCCGGCCGGATCGAGGAACAGAAACGACTGCTCGCGCAATCGGAAATCAAGCTCCTGCAGGCGCAGATCAACCCGCATTTCCTGTTCAATGCGCTGAACACGCTGGCGGCAGTGATTCGCCGCGACCCGGAGGCGGCGCGGCAGCTTGTGCAATACCTGTCGACCTTCTTCCGCAAGAGCCTCAAGCGGGTCGGCAACGAGGCCACGCTCGGTGATGAAATCGAACATGTCGATGCCTACCTGCGCATCGAACAAGCGCGCTTTGCCGATCGCCTCGACGTCCAGTTCGCCGTTCCCGCCGATCTGCGGCCGCTGCGTCTGCCAGCCTTCTCGCTGCAACCGATCATCGAGAACGCGGTCAAGTACGGCATTGCCCAGATGCTCGAGGCAGGAACCATCCGCATCAGCGCCCAACGTCAGGAGGGCGTGCTGACGATCGTCGTCGAGGACAGCGCCGGCCTGTATCGGCCGACACCGGGAGGCGAAGGCCTGGGGATGAACCTGGTCGATCGGCGGATCAAGATTCGCTACGGTGCGGCTTACGGCATCGAGGTGAGCTGCGAACGCGATTGCTGGACGCGCGTGGCTATTCGTCTACCGGTGGAAGAGGAACTTGCACCATGCTGACTGCGCTGATCATTGATGACGAAGCACCCTCGCGCGAGGAACTCAGGGCCCTGCTCGCCGCAGCCGCCGACATCGAGGTGCTGGGCGAATGCGCCAACGCGATCGAAGGGCTGTCGGCCATCCGTCGCCTGCGTCCGGATGTCGTCTTCCTCGACATTCAGATGCCGCGCGTGAGCGGGCTCGAAATGGTCGGCATGATCGACGCTTCGGCACTGCCGCAGATCGTCTTTGTCACCGCTTACGATGAACACGCCTTGCAAGCCTTCGAGGAGCACGCCACCGATTACCTCCTCAAGCCAATCGACCCGCAACGGCTGGCCCGCACGCTCGACTGGTTGCGCGCGGGAGTCCGGCGCTCGGGCACGGCGTTTCCGGGATCGGCCGAGACGCTGCGCCAGGTTCCCTGTTTCGGCCGCAACCGCATCTTTCTTCTGCCGCTCGACGAAGTGGAGTTCGTCCACACCGACATCGCCGGCGTCCAGGTCGTCGGTAAGGAGCGGCAGGGAACCACCGAACTGAGCCTCAAGATCCTGCAAGAGCGTTCGTCCTTGATTCGTTGCCACCGACAGTTCCTGGTCAACCTCGATCAGATCGCCGAGATCGAATTGCTCGAAAATGGCGCCGCCGAGATCATCACGCGCAGCGGCAGACGGGTGCCGGTCAGCCGCCGCCATCTGCGCGAGATGAAGGATCGCCTGCTGATTCCGTGAAAGATTTCGCCGCGCCCACTGTGTAACAAGAACAAGCGTGCCATTGCCCAGCCGACGCTTGCCGCCTGGCGTGATGTCTTGCACTCACGGCGCGAACCAGGCAAGGAGCTGCGCTCGTAATCGCTGGAACGTCTGGTCGGTACAGTGTTGAAGACTGACGCGTCCAGTGATGCTCTCGTAGATGGCCGAAGACCGCGGCCGCTTTTGCCTACGGCAAACGGCTTCGATCGCCTCCTTCGGCTGCAGCGGCTTGCCGGCAGCATCGAATTCGAAACCGCGGTGGCGCAGCCAGTCACGAATCGATTCCTCCGTGGACCACTGAAGAGCTTCGTGCAGCACGCGATCGCTTCCCCAGAGCCATATATCGACTTCCGGCGCGATGACGATGCACTTGGCACGCGACCCCCAGACGCGTTGCAGTTGCTCGTCCAGTTTTCCTTCCAGCGACAAAGGAGTTTCCCGTTCCTCGTGCCCGCAGCCTTGAAAATCCAAAAGCATGAGCGCGTGCGAAAAACGGCCAGCGTCGCATGCCAGCATGTCGGCGCCACTCGTCCGCACACCGCCGTCACGACCCATGTGCGGGCGGATGTCCCATGTCAACGGTCGGGTTCCCAGGGCTTGTGGGCGGCCCAGCGCACCGCGCAGGGCAAACTGCATGTTCTTGTCGGCAACCAGCACCACCAGGTCCTGCACGGCCGTCTCAGCTCAGAATGCCGGCAGCAAACAGGACGCCGAGATCGGGCTTCCCTTGTCTCCATTGCTGCAGGGCAGGATGCCGGTCGCCGGCAACGATGTCCGTCGCGCCCGTGCTGTCCTTGGCAAAACAAAGGATCTGCGCGGGGTCGAGCATGTTCAGCGCAACCGGGCTGTGCGTGGCGATGAGCACCTGACCGTCATAAATCGACGAGAGCGACTGGATGACGGTCTCGATGGCGCGCGGATGGATGCCGTTTTCCGGCTCTTCGATCAGGAAGACGCCATCGAGATCCTTCAAGTAAGCCGTTATCGTCAATGCCAACAGGCGCAGGGTGCCGTCGGAGGCCAGCCACGAGGGCACCTCAGCGCCGTTGGCGTACTTGATCACCAGATAGCGGTGGCGATCGTCCTCACGTTCGATCGTGTCGATGTCGGCGATGTCCTCCAGTGCGGTGCGTACATGATCCAGCCAGTGTTCAAAGCGCTGCCGATCGCGCCGCAACTCGGCTATTACCCATGGCAGGTTCGCACCATTCGTCTGGAAGTCGCGACCCAGCCCCGGAGGACTCGCTCGGCGAATGATCTGACTGTTCAGAACCACCTTCCGCACCCCCGTCTCGAGCAGATCGCGAAACCACGAACTGACCGGAAAGCTGGCCTCATCGGCAGGGATGTGCGCCAGTGCCAGCTTGCCGCGCCCAAGACGAAACGACGGGGAGTACGACTTCGCCCCCTCGGTGTAGTAGTTGTCGTTGCCGCCGGGTGTCTTCTTCATCACCACCTTGTAGCCCGGTCGTCCTTTACCGACGAATATCGACGGCGCATCTTGCCGTACCAACGGAAAGAGATCCCGTTGCACGGGCAGATCGTCCTCGTTGCTTGTGCGCAAGGACAGCGTCTCATGGTTGAGGCCCAGCTCATTGCTCGCCGCATCGAAGCCGACCTCCAGTTCGTAGCGCACGAACGTGAAGCGGCGCTTGTCTTCGGCCATGCGCGCGCGGACGGCCTTCGGAATTGGCGCCTCGACGGCAAGCTGAAACGCGTTTCTCGGGTCGGAGTCCCGCTCGGACCCCTGCCAGATCAGTTTGTCGAAACTCGCGCTGCGTGACAGGATGGTCTCGCGCACGTCGCCTCGCTGCCGCACCAGGTCGCTCAACAAACCGATCACGTCAAGAAAGGTCGTCTTGCCACTCGCGTTTGGCCCGACCAGCGCCTGCATCGGTGCCAAGACCTGATCGACGGCCTTGAGGCTGCGGAAATAACGCGTCTGAATACGGGAAAACATCGCAGCGTGCGCAAGATCGGTTGGTTTGACGAGAACGGCGAGTATAGGCGCCTTTCAGTGTGCACGAAACCGCCGGTTCGCGTTCCCGTCAGAACGTTGGTCCTGGTCGATCGATCCCGAACACGTCACCGCACGCAGCCTGCCTCGGGATCATGCGCGCACTCGCCGCCCGCGATCGTCACTCACCGCGGCAGACGCCGGGCGGTCATTCGATCGCCGCGGCTCGACAGGGAGATCGCCAACGCATGACGCGAGGAAGCAGACCGGCCCCAGCGACGCGTGTTTCTATGGGCCGCGCGACTTCAAACAGGGGCAACAGCGCCATTCGGCGGGCCCGGGACACCGCTCAATCCGCGCACCGACCGCTCGCCAGATGGTACGCACGGCGGCCAGAATCAGGGCTAGATTGCGTGCTGCACCAGGTCAGGAATCCCCGCGCCGGGGGCTTACTTCCTGTCAGTGCCTGGTCGATCAGCCATTCACCAGGCTTCGACGACCGGTTTCCCGCGGCGGCGTCGGCAGCTTTGCGAGAGGCTGCAGCCCACCGCCATGACACAATTCACTCCTGGAGGGGCCGTGAACATCGTTTCCAAACATGCCATCTGGTGGTTCTTGACGGCAGTCGGGGTATTCTCCCTCGGCACCGTGGCGCTGTCGCGTGGCGAAACCATCAACGCCTTGTGGATCGTCACTGCTGCGGTTTCGATCTATCTCGTCGCGTACCGCTACTACAGCCTGTTCATCGCCGACCGGGTGATGCAGCTCGACCCGACGCGTGCAACGCCGGCCGTCCGCCACAACGACGGCCTCGATTACGTGCCGACCAACAAGTACATCCTGTTCGGTCACCACTTCGCGGCGATCGCCGGCGCCGGCCCGCTGGTCGGCCCGGTGCTGGCTGCACAGATGGGCTACCTGCCGGGAACGCTGTGGATCATCGTCGGCGTCGTCATCGCCGGCGCCGTACAGGACTTCATGGTCCTCTTCGTCTCGACACGTCGTGACGGACGATCGCTCGGCGACCTTGTCAAGTCGGAACTCGGTTTCGTCCCGGGTATCATCGCCCTCTTCGGAACCTTCATGATCATGGTGATCATCCTCGCTGTTCTGGCGCTGATCGTCGTCAAAGCGCTGGCGGAAAGCCCGTGGGGAACCTTCACCGTCGCCGCGACGATCCCGATCGCCATGTTCATGGGCGTCTACAACCGCTTCATCCGCCCAGGGCGTGTCGGCGAGATCTCGGTCATCGGCTTCGTGCTGCTGGTTGCCGCCATCCTGGTCGGCGGTCAGGTCGCCGAGAGCGCTACCTGGGCGCCGCTGTTTACCTTCAATGGCAAGCAACTGACCTGGATGCTGATCATCTACGGCTTCGTCGCGTCGGTCTTGCCGGTGTGGCTGCTGCTCGCACCACGCGACTACCTGTCGACCTTCCTGAAAATCGGCACCATCGTCGGTCTGGCCCTGTGCATCGTCTACGTCGCACCGAATCTGCGCATGCCTGCCGTCACCCAGTTCGTTGACGGTACTGGCCCGGTGTGGTCGGGAAGCCTGTTTCCGTTCATCTTCATCACCATCGCCTGTGGCGCGGTTTCCGGCTTCCATGCTCTGATCTCCTCAGGAACGACGCCGAAGCTGCTCGACAACGAAAAGAACGCGCGCATGATCGGTTACGGCGGCATGCTGATGGAGTCGTTCGTGGCGATCATGGCGATAGTCGCCGCTTCGGTCATCGATCCTGGCGTCTACTTCGCGATGAACAGCGCGCCAGCGATCATCGGCAAGACGGTCGAAGGCGCTGCGCAAGTGATTTCGCAGTGGGGCTTCGTGATCACCCCGGAAGTGCTCACGCAGACTGCCAAGGATGTCGGCGAAAACAGCATTCTCTCGCGCGCGGGCGGCGCGCCGACGCTGGCCGTGGGAATGGCCCAGATCTTTTCGCAGGTCTTCGGCGGGCAGGCGATGATGGCTTTCTGGTACCACTTTGCCATTCTTTTCGAAGCCCTGTTCATCCTCACCGCCTGCGACGCCGGGACACGTGCCGGACGTTTCATGCTGCAGGATCTGCTCGGCACCTTCGTGCCAGCCTTGCGACAGATCAACTCCTGGCCGTCCAACCTGACGGCTACCGCCCTGTGTGTTGCCGCTTGGGGTTACATCCTGTACCAGGGCGTCGTCGATCCGCTCGGCGGCATCAACAGCCTGTGGCCGCTGTTCGGCATCTCCAACCAGATGCTGGCGGGTGTAGCGCTGATGCTGTGCACGGTCGTCCTGTTCAAGATGAAGCGGCAGAAGCACGCCTGGGTGACCATCGTGCCGGCCTCCTGGCTGCTCGTCTGCACGCTGA
>NZ_JAVMKF010000054.1:6647-7847 GCF_031732815.1 Accumulibacter sp.
ACGTATCTCGGGCAGGCGGCCAGATTGATGGTCGGCCTGCCCGATTACGGCACCTATGTCGCCCACATGCGGGCGACGCATCCCGACCTGCCGGTGATGAGCGAAACGGAGTTCTTCCGCAATCGCCAGGAAGCGAGGTACGGTTCCGGCCGCTCCGGCGGCTGTTGCTGACCGCGCAGGAAAACCTGCACATTCTCTCGGCGCAGACCAAACTCCTGGCGTCCGCGCCCTGCTCTCTTCTCCTCCATCGACCACCGATGAACCCGACTCCCGCCTTACCCATCCCCGTCACCCTGCTCTCGGGTTTTCTCGGCGCCGGCAAGACGACGGTTCTCAACGCGTTGCTCAATCAACCCCAAGGCCGTCGCTTCGCTGTGGTCGAAAACGAGTTCGGCGCCGTCAACATCGACAGCCAGCTCCTTTCCCGCCAACAGGGCGGCATCGTTGAACTGACCAACGGTTGCGTCTGCTGCACGGTCAGCGCCGACCTGGTGCGTGGCCTGCGCGATCTGGCCGCGCAACGGGCAGCCGGCAGGCTGGCCTTCGACTGGATCGTCATCGAAACGACCGGGCTCGCCGATCCCGGCGCCGTCGCCCAGACCTTCTTTGCTGCGCCGGAGCTGCGCGACGACTTCCTGCTCGACGGAATCGTCGTCGTTGTCGATGCGTTGCATGCCCACCGGCAGCTCGATCAACATCGGGTCGTGCAGCGGCAGGTCGGGTTCGCCGACCGGCTGCTGCTCGCCAAGTGCGATCTGGTCGACGCGGCTGCGATTTCCTCGCTAGGCGAGCGGCTACGCTGCATCAACCCGCGCGCAGCTCAGCAGTTGCTGCAGAAAGGGCACGCCGAACCTGGTTCGCTGCTCGGCATCGGAGGCTTCCATCTCGATGCCTCGCTCCTCGCCGCCGATTCCGCCAGCGCTTCGCCTGCTCGTTTCGTGCCAGTGGCAGCACCCGCTGCCATCAGCTGGTCGCGCCGACCGGCCGCGCACGAGGACGAGGTTTCATCCTTTCTGCTCGAGGCCGGAGAAGTTGACCTGGAAAAGATCGGTCTCTTCGTCCAGTCGCTAGTCGACGAACTGGCCGACGAGTTGCTGCGCTACAAGGGAATCCTCGCCATCCCGGACGAACGCCGCAAACTCATCTTTCAGGGCGTACAGCGCGTCGCGGGGTTCGCTTACGGTGAGCCCTGGGCACCTG
>NZ_JAVMKF010000055.1:0-7769 GCF_031732815.1 Accumulibacter sp.
CGAAAAGCGCCGGCGCCTCGTCGCTGCCGATCTCGCGCCCGACGAGCGGCGGGAAACGCGCGCAGAGCAGCGTGAACGTGGCGCGCAACATCGCCCACACCGGCAGCGCGAGCAAAACCAGCAGCTTGCCGAGCTTGAGGAAGAGAAGTAGGGCCTTGCCGCCGGTAACGATGACCAGCAGCAGCAACCCGGCGATCAGCACCAGGTTGACCAGCGCCAGCCCAATGACCACGCCCAGAATGCCGAGGCCCAGCGCGGCGATTCCGCAGACGCGCAGCAGATAGCCGCGCGGATCGCTTTCCGCCTGAAACTCGGCACGCGCAACGAGGTTCTTGAACTCTTGCTGATCCATGCAGTGGGCCTTGCGATGTCGGGGCGCGGTGACTGTCCGACAAGATCGAAAGCGGTGTGGCAGTCCCGGGCCAAGGAAAAGACAGAGAGAAGGATAGGAGATCCACCGTCGTCTCGGCAAGCGCTTCGGACGCGGCGGCCTCCTGCGCCGGAGCCAGCGACGGCTCGATCCTCACTCGTCCGGCGGGGTTTCCAGGGCCGTTCCGGGTGTGTCTTCTATCACACCGATTTATGTGACCTAGTTCTCACCGGGTACGTTGACGGCTGGGCTATACTTCGCCGTCGTCAGCCGACCACGGCACTGCACGACTGCTGCACAAGCCGCATGCGCCGCATCTCGATTCTTCCAACCTCTCATCGGATATTGCTAATGGGCAACAGTAGACCTGCCGAGGACCCGGATTATCGCAACCGCCATCTGCAGCAGATCGCTCCCGTATGGTTTCCCGTCGGCGTGCGGCGGCTTCTCGATTTCGCCTGCGCAATGGCGCGCGAAAGCTTCTGGTGTCAAGGCGTCCTGACGCCCATTACTCCGCCTGCGGTTCTGATCGCGCCACGCGCCGCCTAGCCAACGCGCTTCCGTCGTCATGTCGATCGAGACGCCGGCTGTCGGGGTGTACGCCACCTGCGAGGCGCAGCTACGTGCCCTGTACCAGATTCCGACACCACCCGGCCAAGCGGCAGTACTGGAGTTGCGTTTAGGCGACGCAGGGCGAGTCGTCGACGACACCTGGCCAGCCGATCTGGTGGTCAGTTGCCGGCTGACCGACACGATCACTCAGCCGTGGAAGCCCGCTGGCCTTGGCAGGCGCGTGCAGACCTGCGAAGCGGCGTACGACGCGCCGCTGCCCTTTGCTGCCGACACCTTCGACCTCGTCATCCTGCACCATACGCTGGACGAACTGGCGTCGGTGCTCAGTCAGCGCTCGTCGCAGCAGGTCGCCGAGGACTGCCTGCGACGCGTCGCCCACGTTCTGCGACCAGGCGGTCTGGTCGTCGGCTGCGGACTGAACCGCTCAAGTCCGCGTGCCTGGTGCGAGCGTCCCCGCGCAACAAGACGCGTACGCGCGCTGGGGGTCTATTCGTGTCGCAACGTCCTGCACAGGTCGGGCTTCGCTGAGGCAGAGGTCTTCAACCTGCTTCCCGGCCTCGACAATCCGCGCGGATTGTCTTCGGTCGACGCGCAGGCCTCGAGAATCACCTTCCGTCGCGCACTCGAAGCCTCGCGCGCTTCGCTCGGTACGGCCGGCTATCTCGCACGCCGGATCGTCGTCGGACTCAGCCTCAACCGCTTCATCGAGAACGTCCTGTTCTACTGGGGATACAAGCCTTGCTGAGATTCGTCCGGGAGGCCTTGGTCAAGGCGGGCGCGGTGTCCCCACAAGCCCGCCTGATTCACAATGTAAGGCTCACTACGGAAAGCACGCTGCGGCTGGATGTCGGCGATGGCACCGGGAGCTGGTTCCACGTCAAGGCATGTCGCGAGCGCAGCCTGGCTGAAGAGTTCGACCGATTTCGCCTGGCGCGCGAGCGTTTCCCGGCTTATACGGCCGAACCGATAGCGCATACCTGCCTCGCCGGCTGGAGCATTCTGATCGCCCGCGCGGTCGAACATGTGCCTGTCGGAGTAAGCGACCTGGCCAGTCCTGGAAGCTCGGGAGCGTCGCTCAGGCGTCAGTTGATCGGCTTTCTTGCCGCCGCGCAGGCCAGCGCCAAGGCAGACATCCTCCGGCAGGACAACGAGACGTTCATGCGCGAGGCGGTCGCCTGCCTGGCCACATCGCCCGCCGTCAGCCCGCCGTTGCGCGACCTTGCACTGAGCCTGGATCCGACCGTCTGGGGCGACATCCCGGCCATTTCGCAACACGGCAACCTGGTGCTGAACAATCTTGCACGGGCCGGCGACCGGCTGCTCATCTTCGACTGGAAGGACTATGGCGTCACCGCGCTCGCCGGCCTCGACATCTGCCTGTTCGCCTTATCGATGGCGGGAATGGACGCGGCCGGGGCGGCCGCCATCCAGCGTAAGGAAAATCCCGCCGGGCAGCTCTGGGCGTTTGCGCGCGAGGCGTGTGCCACCAGCGAGCTCCCCTATGACACTTTTCGCGCACTGGTCCCGGTGTACCTTTTGGCCTTCAGATACCTCAAGCGAAACTGCAGCGAGGAAATTCGTGCACGCCTGGACACCATGCTGGGCGAACTCCTCACCTGATGCGCCATCGCCGACAAGTCGAAAACACGGGTCGACGACCGGTCATCTGGCGCTCGGCCCGGCGTCGATGCTCGTCGTCGACCGGCACGAAACGATTGCCCATGCCGGGGTCGATCCGGCGCTGCTGCCTCCGGATGCCGATGCGCGTGAGCACAACGACATTGCATGGACCGACCAGTCATCCGGGGCGCGTTGATCGCCGGCGCATGGTTGATCGCCCGCTGGATCTCGCGTGTCTTCTCAGAACCGCGGGCAAGCGCGGTCTTCCCGGTGGCCGCCCGGCAACGTTTGATCGTCGGCTCAATACATTGGCATGGCGGTTTTCGGCCAGGAACTCGATATCGCCCACGATTTCTGGGGCCACCCGCCAAACCTCAAGCCCGACAGGGTGCCAGGGTGAGGAATTGGATCCCAGCTTGACAGCGATGCTTCGACCGTCATACACTGCTTTGAAGTTCTCGGATTTCATGGCCTTACAGCTTCGGCACCCGGTTCCTGCGTTCGCGCGTATCCGGCGCAATGATCGACCCGCATGCCAGACCGGAAAAAGAAAAGTACCTCAAACAAGCCCCATCCGCCGGTACCCAGATCGCCGTCACCGACTAGCGGCTCAATCCGCAATTGACCAAGCAGCTCTCATCGGCACACAGCGAACACATGCCCGCCAGGTAAACCGCGCCATTTTGTGCAACGTGCTCCCGATATCCGCAGAGCCATCGATCAGTGGCAACGACGATCGCCCAAGCGTCAACGCGTGGTGAGCTGGGGTTTCTGCAAATGCTTCTGCGTCGCCAGCCTGCAAAGGACAAGCGATGTGCGGAGGGTCGGTTTGACACCCCTCATCCTTTGGCTTGCCGCCGAGGAATACAACGCGCATACCTGTTTTCAACACTATGATCACCAAGGTCTACTGAGCAGCGATCTGTGGCGCAAGGAACTGACGCTCAACGTCGATTGCTGCACCTCCCGGCAAAGCTTGCTCACCTTGCTGCGCACGCAGCCACGCAAAGTCAGCGCTGCGCGAAGAATAATTGGCCAGGCTCTACCGCAACAAGTGTCATCGGCGCTGCAGCGCTTCCCACATGCGGTACGCATCTTGCTCAGCGGAAGCGACCTGGTGACGGACAGCTTCAGCGAACCGCCTGCCGACGATGCCGGCCGGACAGCTCCGATGCAGCAAGCCCATTACAACCTGCACCACACTAGCCGGGGCGGTCGCCCGTTCTCGCTGGCAGGCTGGCGGCAACGGGTTGCCAAACCATTCCCCCGGTGGCTGCAACGCCTGCCGTCGTAAGTCAGTCACCATGTCACAGCCAAATAACACCTCGCTCAGCCAAAAAGTCCTCAGAGGTACTTTCTGGACGATGGCCATGCGCTGGCTGTCGCGCTTCCTGGGTATCCTTTCGATGGCGGTGGTCGCCCGCCTGCTGACACCGGAAGACTTCGGCATTATCGCCGTCACCACCGCTCTGATCGGCCTGATGGACGCCTTCACTGACCTCGGCGCCGATACCGCACTGATTCGCCACCCCAATCCGCAGCCCAGTCACTACAACACGGTGTGGACCTTCACCGTGATCACCCACAGCGTTTCCGCCTTGCTGATCGCCGTGTGCGGCTATTTCAGTTCTCTGCTCTACCCGGATCCCCGTTATCAGCAAGTTTTGTACGTAATGGCGCTGTCGATGCTGATCGCCGGACTGACCAATATCGGCATCGCCGACTTTCGCCGCCATCTCCAGTATCACAAAGACTTCCAGTTGAATGTCGCAGTTCAAGTCATCGCCATCGCCACCACCATTGCTTGCGCCTTCTGGCTACGTTCGTATTGGGCTCTGGTATTCGGCGGACTGTCGCGCTCGCTAGGCAGAGTCGCGCTCAGCTATGCCTTGCATCCCTATCGGCCACGCTTGTGCCTGACCGAGCGCCGCCAGATGTTCGGCTTCTCCTTCTGGATCATGCTGCGTGCCGTGGCAATCTTTCTGACCAATAAGGCCGACCGCCTTGTTCTGGCGGCCTATTACAAACCCGCCTTGCTTGGCTTGTACGCCATTGCCGGCGAACTGGCCTCGCTGGCGGTTTTCGAATTGCTTCATCCGATTGGCCGCGTGTTGCTTCCGGCGCTTGCCACCAAGCAGAACGACCGTCCCTGGCTGGAAAACAATTTCAAAAAGATGTGCAACATCTCCGCGACCTTGGCGACCGCCAGCGGTGTCGGTTTAGCGGCCGTCGCAACTCCGGCATTGACGCTGCTCTATGGACAGCCCTACGCCGCTGCCGCCGACTATCTGGTACTGTTGGCGCTGCTTGCCACGCTGGAAGGCTTCAGCCAGCCCATCGGCCAGTATTTACTCTTGCTCAATCGCGCCCGCGCGTATGCCTTGCTGTACATATTCGAGGGCATCGCCACGCTGAGCGTCGTCTATCTGTTGGCCACTCAACAGTTCGACCTGCAGTATGTGCTATACGGCCGATTGGCGGTATCGGCGCTGGCGTTCTTGCGTTTGTTCTACTTGTTGCGCATGTTCAAGAGTGTCGGCCCACTGACGATCTGTGCTTCCTGGATACGCCCCATGGTTGCCGGAGCAGCGCTCTATTTCGGCGTATCCCACCTGCAACGGCTGCTTCCCGAAATGCCGGTCGGCCTGCTGTTGCCAGTGCTGATTGCCTGTGGCGCGCTGATTTTCAGCTTCGTACTACTGCTGATGTGGCTGCTGATGCGCCGACCGGCCGGCATCGAACAGGAATTGTTGCAGCGACTTGGACTCTACCACCCGCAATCGTCATGACTCAAATCACAGTCTATGCTTTAGGCGCTTATGATCGCTTCAATTATGGCGACATGTTGTTTCCGATTATTGCCAAGAACTTCCTGGCGCAGCATTACCCGCAACTGGGTTTTCAATGCTACGCTTTGCAAACCAGCGATTTCTCGGCCTATGGCGGTTTTCCCACCCAACCGATCAGCAAGCTGAGCCGCCCCGGCATCTTGAGGGATGGCGACAGCATTCTGTTTTGTGGAGGCGGCACCCTGGGCAGCGATTGGTACAGCATGCATGCCAATCTGCTCGGCAAAGTCGGCAACCATGTCATCTATTATTTCCGTCGCGTGCTGGGAGTGGCAACCGCCAACGATTGGAGCCGACGTTACTTCGGCAGCAACTCGCATTTCCCGTGGATCGCCGATCCGCAGGACTTTCCTGCCAGAGTTAAGGTGTTGTACAACGCGGTGGGCGGCTCAGAGCTGGCCAGGTTTCCGGACGATGAGCGCCAACTTGCGCTGAACAAGCTGGCTCAGGCCGCGTATCTGTCGTTTCGCGACAATGAAACGCAGAGACTGTGCACCACCGCTGCCGCCCACAACAGACTGCACGTAGCTCCGGATTCGGCTGTGCTCATGTCGGAACAATATCCTCTGGCGCGCTTGCGAACGCTGATCACACCAGCGTTGACCGGTCAATTGGCCAACCAGCGTTACGTGTGTTTTCACGCCAATTACAACTTCGTCAAGCAGAATTTGCACACCCTGACGCAGCTTCTGGAAGCGCTCTATCGCGAGCATCGTTTGACCACGGTATTGCTGCCGATCGGCCGCTATGTCGGGCTCGACGATCAGATTGGCCTGCGCGCGCTGCAGCAACAGCTTGAAACACCCTGCGCGCTGATCAGCGATCAAGCCAGCATCTGGGACATCATGTACACCGTCGCCAGCGCGCAATTGTTTATCGGCACCAGCCTGCACGGCAACGTTACTTCGCAATCCTTTGCCGTGCCCCACATCGGTCTGAGCAGCCGCCGTTCCAAACTCGATTACTATCTCGAAACCTGGGATTTGCCCGAACAGCAAGTATGCAGCGACCTGCAACAGGTTCTCGCACACGCCGCGCAAGCGCTCGCGGTAGCCGACCACGTTCTGCAGGAAAAGCGGAAGCAATTGATCGAGTTAGCCACCCACAACATGCACCGCATCGGGCAGGTGTCGTCGAATCCGATTTAAGCAATGTCCCTAGTCTCGGTCATCATTCCCAGTTATAACTGCGAACGCTACATCCGGCAGACCATCGATAGCGTGTTAGGCCAGACCTATCCGCATGTCGAGCTGCTCATCGTCGACGACGGCTCAACCGACGCGACTTGCGAGCTGGTCGAGCAATACGGTGACCGCGTGCGTCTGATCCGGAAGAGCAACGGCGGCGTCTGTGCGGCGCGCAACCTTGGTATTCGTGAAGCGCAGGGCGACTTTGTCTGCCTGATGGATCATGACGATTATTGGTATCCTGAGAAGCTACAACGCCAGATCGAGGCCTTTGCTCGACACCCGGAATACAGTGCGGTCTATACCAGTTTCCAGCTTTGGGTACAGGACGCATCCGGCCAGTTTCCTGCACCCGAACTGGTGGAGAGCACGGTTCCCGGCGATGCTATCGACGAGTCGTTTTCCGGCTGGATCCACCATTTGCTGCTGCTCGATTGCTGGGTGTTGACCAGCACCGCCATGTTCTCCAAGTCGGTATTCGAGCACTGCGGCGTGTTCGATGAAGCACTACCCTATAGCGAAGACTGGGACCTCTGGTTCCGCATCGCCCAGTACACGCCGTTTCTCAAGCTGGCTAAAGCCACCACCTTGTATCGCCAACATCCCTTGCAGGGCAACCGCATGGTGCGCCCCATCGATTACCGCACGGCGTTGCTGCACCGGGCGCGGCAACGCTGGGGACTGGCCAGCCGCGACGGCCGTGCCCTGTCCGAATGGCAGTTCCGCCGGCAACTGGCGAGTTATCACGCGCAATTCGGTTTGAGCCACCTGCAACATCCGCAAGGCGATCGGGCATTGGCTCGGCAATCGCTGCTCAAAGCCTGGACTACTTTCCCATTGCAACTGCGTTATCCGGCTGCCATCGTCGCCAGCTGGCTGGGATGGACACCCAGTTACCCCCCGGTGTCAAACCAGTAGATCGTTGCAAGAAGAGACATGAACTTCCAGCGCTGATCTGAGCATGCTCGAAGCGAACGGCGAGCTCGCACTCGCGCTGCTCAGCGAGCTCCTGGCCGGCGTCATCGTCTACCCGGTGAGCGTATCGCGGCCAGGGGCGCGCAACGGCGCCAATCGGCACCACGCCGAGACAGCCCACGGCGTCCGCCCGCGGTTAGGACGCGCAGCGGAAAGCTGCTAGACTGCGCGCCTGGAAAAATCGCCCCGCCCTGC
>NZ_JAVMKF010000056.1:0-7767 GCF_031732815.1 Accumulibacter sp.
GCCTCGGACAGAACGACCAGGCAATTGGCTTCCGACATCGAACGCAGGATTCCCGACCCTTGGTGCGGCAGCGTAAAGACCTGCCAGCGGCCATCGACCTCGCTTACGCGGCCGCGCAGATACTCGCGCCGGCCAGGCTGTTTGCGGATTGCGTTGGCGGCGACGACCGGCAGCAAGGGGCGCACCGGCAGCGGATCGACGCCGGACAGCCGCAACAGCGCATCGAGCGCGAACTGCGCGTAGCTGACCATTACCGATACCGGATTGCCCGGCAGGCCGAACAGCCAGGCCTGGCTTATGCGGCCGAAAGCCATTGGCCGACCCGGCTTGATCTTCAGCTTCCAGAAGCCGATCTGGCCCAGCCGGGCGAGGATTTCGCGGATGAAATCGGCTTCACCGACCGACACGCCGCCGGTGGTGATGATCGCGTCGGCAATCTCGGCGGCTTCGCGTAGAGCGGCTTCGAGTGCCTCGGCGCGATCCGGAACGACACCGAGGTCGATGATCTCCGCGCCCAGCCGGGTGAGCAGGCCGTACAAGGTGTAACGATTGCTGTCGTAGATTTCGCCCGGTGCGAGCGGTGAGCCGATCGACGCCAGTTCGTCGCCGGTCGAGAAAAAAGCCACGCGCAGGCGACGGCGTACCGACAACTCGGCAATGCCCAGCGAAGCAATCAGGCCCAGTTCGGCCGGCCCGAGCCGCTTGCCTGCGGGCAGGGCGATCGCGTTGCGCGCCAGATCCTCACCCGCTCGGCGCGTGTTCTGTCCCTGTTTCTGGCCGGCGGGGACGAAAACCGTGTTGCCGGCGACGCGGGTGACTTCCTGCACGATGACCGTATCGGCGCCGGCCGGCAGGACCGCACCGGTCATGATGCGCACCGCCTGTCCGCGCCCCACCAGGCCGGAAAAAGCGTTGCCGGCAAAGGCGGAACCGACCACGCTCAGGGCGGTTTCGCCGTCGCGGGCGAGGCTTTCAAAACGCACCGCGTAACCGTCCATGGCTGAATTGTCGTGCGCCGGAACGTCGTAGGGCGCGATCACGTCGGCCGCCAGGATGCGGCCGAGCGCATTGCGTACCGGAACCTTCTCCGCGTGGGTGATCGGCGCGACGCTGTCCAGCATGCGCTGGCGCGCTTCGTCGGCCGACAGGCTGGCATCGTCGAGGGCGGGAGACTGGCAGGATGTGGTATCGGTCATGGCTTCATTTCCTGGCGTTGGGGAAGAAGACTTGCTGGCCGTCGGCACGGAAGCTGGCAATCGCCTGCTGGCCGGTAGGCGCGGTCAACCATTGCGCAAAGCGCTCGGCGGCCTCCTTTTTAACATGCGGATGGCGCGCCGGGTTCACCGGTATCACGCCATAGGGATTGAACAGCAGTGGATCGCCGGCCCGCAGCACATCCAGGTCGCGGCGATTGCGGAAGGCAAACCAGGTCGCGCGATCGGACAGCGTGTAGGCACCGGTTGCCGCGGCCATGTTCAGCGTCGGTCCCATGCCGCTGCCGGTTTCCTTGTAGCCGGCGAGCGTTTTCGGGTCGACGCCGGATTCTTTCCACAGGCGAAGTTCGGCGGTATGCGTACCGCTGCGGTCGCCGCGCGAGACGAAGGGCAGGCCGCTGCGGGCAATCGCGCGCAGCGCGCCGCTGGCGTTCGCTGCCGCGCGCACGCCGGCCGCGTCGCTGCGCGGTCCGATCAGGACGAAATCGTTGTACATCACATCCTTGCGGTAGCTGCCGAAGCCCTCGGCAACGAAGCTCTCTTCCGCCGCGCGGTCGTGGACGAGCAGCGCATCGGCATCGCCGCGGCGGCCGATGTCGAGCGCCTGGCCGGTGCCCACCGCAACGACGCGCACCTTGATGCCGGTCGCCTGCTCGAACTTCGGCAGGAGCCAGCCGAACAAGCCAGACTGCTCGGTCGAGGTCGTCGAGGCGACGAGCAGCGTCTCGCCGGCCTGCGCCGCTCCGAACAGCAGACCAAGAACAGCGATCAGTGCTCGAAAGCGATGCGCCATGGCAGTTCGCCCTGCATGAAAGCGCGCGCCGCAGCGGATTGCGGACGGGCAAAGAAGCGTTGCGCCGATTCGTGCTCCTGCACACGTCCGTCGGCCAGAAAAACGACGTCGTCGGCCAGACGCGTCGCCTGGCCGAGATTGTGCGTGCTCATCAGGACCTTCGCACCATCGGTACGGATTTCGCGAATGATCCGTTCGACCGCTTCGGTCGCGCTCGGGTCCAGGCTGGCGGTGGGTTCGTCGAGCAGCAGCAGGCGCGGCCGCATCGCCCAGGCGCGCGCCAGAGCCAGGCGCTGGCGCTCACCGCCGGAGAGCAGGCGGGCACAGTCGCCGGTGCGGTGCGCCAGGCCGACGCGGGCAAGCACATGGTTCGTCCTTGCATTCCGCTCGGCGGCGCTCAAGGCTTGCGGGTGCAGCGCGAACTCGACGTTGGCATGAACCGACAGGCGCAGCATCATTGGCTGCTGGAAGACCATCGCCAGCCGCCCGTCGGGGCGTGCTGCGCCACCCCATCGGATGGTTCCGCCGTCCGCCGGCAGCAAGCCGGCGAGCAGGCGGAGCAGCAGCGTCTTGCCGCTGCCGTTGGCGCCCAGGATGACGCTGATTCCCTCGCCGGATAGCTCGAGGTCGAGGCCATCGAGCACGGTGCGGCCGTTCGGCTGACAACATAGCCCTGAAATGCGCAGTGGAAACATCAGCCATACCGCCGGCTGGCCCAGGTGCGCAGCGCGTGCGCGATGACGTTCAGGCCGAGAATGATCGTCATCAGAATGCAGCCGAGGAGGATCGACAGCGCCAGATCGCCTTTGCTCGTCTCGAGCGCGATGGCCGTCGTCATGACCCGGGTATAACCTTCGATGTTGCCGCCGACGATCATCACTGCACCGACCTCCGACATCGCGCGCCCGAGACCGGCGAGGGTGGCTACCGTGAGCGAGAATCGGCAGTCGGCGAGCAGCAAGCCGACGGCGTGCAGACGGCCGATGCCGATGAGCGAGAACTCGGGAGCGTACTCCTGCCAGGCGTCTTCGATGATCTGCCGGGCAACCGCAGCAATCAGCGGCAAGACCAGCGCGCTTTGCGCAATGACCATTGCTGTCGGCGAATAGAGCAGGCCGAAACTTCCCAAGGGGCCGCTGCGCGACAGGGCGAGATAGACGAGCACGCCGACGACCACCGACGGCAGGCCCATCAGCGCGTTCAGCGCGACGACCAGGGCGGTGCGTCCGGGAAACCGGGAAACGGCGAGCCACGCTCCGAGCGGCAGGCCAAGCAGCGCGCCGATGCACAGTGCGCTCAGGCTGACGAAGAGCGAGAGGCCGACGATCTCGAGCAGCCGCGGGTCGCAGTCGGCAAGCAGCACGTAGCCAGCGCTGCCGCAGACGGTCAGGGCGATCAGCCAGGCGGAGTTCCTCTGCCTCATGTTCATTGTCGACCTTCAGTCTGACGTCTGGCCGGTGCGCTCGGCGGTCACCGCGCGCTAGCCGCCGCCGCGCAGCGTTGCCCGGTCGACCTGCGCGAGCAGGTCTTGCGCCGCAAGATCGTCGCCGGCATGCACGCCGATCTCGACGCGCAGCCTGGCCAGTTGCAGCGCCGCCAGGCGGAGCGGCGGCTGCTCGCGCAAGGCGAACGTCAGGCTGGCGTCCCGACCGGCGAGCAGCAGGCCGTTCGGCGTGCGCGAAACGGCTGCGCCGAAGGCCGCGACCAGCGCTCGGCGAAACTCTTCGGCGGTGCAAGTCATCTGCCGGACGCGGTCGCTGCGCCAGGGCAAGCCGCTTTCAGCCACCGGCAATCGGCGGCCAAACGGCGAGAACATCGCCCTCGGCCAGGCGTCTGCGTGGCCGCTCCTCGGGCGGCACGAAGCTGCCATTGACCAGTACCAGATGGGTCAGCCGTGGCGGCAGCGCCAAGGGATGCAATACCTCGGCGACGGTCGCCGACTCGGCCACCTCGAGGCTGACCTGGTTGTTCCTGGCGCCAGCCGGCAGATAATCGCTCAGCGTTGCATAGAGCTTGAGCGTCAGGCGCATCGTGTCAACTGTTCGGTCGTTGGCAGGCGATGAAGGCGTCGGCGAAACGCGTTGGCGTTTCCAGCAGTCGCCGCTTCCACGCACCAAGCTTCATTCGCCCCTGAATCAGGCCGCGCAGCGCGCCGACATGCTCGGTCAGTCCGATCGCCGTGGCGCCAATCAGGATCTCGCCGTCGAACTGCAAGCTGATATAGCGCCCGTTGCTCTCGTCCATCTGCTCGACGCCGTCGCCGCCGGCGACGCCCTGCCATTCGCCGAACGATGAGGAAATCATGCCCAGCGAATCGAGCACGTTGATCGCGAGTACGCCTTTCATCCGCGCCTTGTGCTGGCCGGCCATGTTGACCGCTGCAATACGCGCCTGGTCGGCGGCGTTGGGCTGAATGGCGGCGACCAGATGACGGCCAGCGTAAAGGTCAGGCGCCTCGGCGACATCGCCGGCCGCGTAGATTCCTGCCACCGAGGTCTGCATGCTGTCGTCGACCAGGACGCCTTTCGCCACATGCACGGCAGTGCCTTCCAGGAAAGCCACATTCGGCGCCACGCCGGCAGCGACGATCAACAGGTCGCAAGCGAGCTTCTCGCCGGTCGACAGCGTCACCGTCAGCGGCGCGTCCTCGCCCTGCGCAATGAAGTCGACGCCGGCGCGGGTCAGCACGCGCACGCCTTGTTTCTCGACCCAGCGTTTGATCATGCCACCCGCCGCCGGCGTCATCATGCGCGGCACCAGGCGGTCGCCAAGCTCAACCACGGTCAGTTGCACACCTCGCCGGGTCAGCGCCTGCATGATGATGCAGCCGATGAAGCCGGCGCCGAGCTGCAACACGCGCGCGCCGGGCTTGGCCAGGCGAGCGATCGCGCGCGCATCGTCGAGCGTCCAGCAGGTCTGTACTTGCGGCAGGTCGATGCCCGGGATTGGCGGCCGCACCGGACGCGATCCGGTGGCGATCAGCAGGCGGTCGTAAGCCTCGAATTGGCCGTGGGCGAAGAGTACTGTTCGCTGCTCGGTGTTGAGCGCGACTGCGCGCCCTTGCCGCTGGCGTATGCGCAGGCCGTCGTAATGGCCGGCCGACTTGCGCAGACAGGTTCCCGATTCGTCGATGCTGCCTTCCAGCAGGTAGGGAATCGCCATGCGCGAATACGGCGGCTCGGCCTCGCTGCCGACAAGCAGGATCTCGTCGTCGGGAGCGAGGTGACGCAGCGTTTCGGCGGCAAGTACCCCGGCTGGGCCGTTGCCCAGGATGAGATGTTTCATGTTGGCTTCTCCGCAAGGCGAAGCGGGGTGGCGGCTGGCGCCACCCCGCTTCGGGAGAGGTTTGCCCGGCTACAGGCCCAGACGTTCCAGCGTGGCCTTTTCCGGCACGCCGTTGGCATCCCAGCCGCGTACCTTGTAGTACTCCGGCCGCATTTTGTCGATGCCATTGACCAAGCCTTTGGCCGGTCCGGTGCGGGCCGCCTCGGTTTTCAGGCGTGGCGGCAGATCGTCGTCGGCGGCGGTGAAACCCGCCGCCAGGTTGAATTGACGTTCCAGGTTCCAGATACGCTCGCCGACCTCGTTCAGCTTGTCCATCGACCAGTCGCCGTCACACGCCGCCTGCACCTGCGGCTGCACGTCAGCCAGCGTCCACGCGAAGCTGGTGAACACGCAGATGCCGGCCGCGTCGAAGACGCCGGTCGCATCCTGGAAGGCTTTGACCAGTTCGGCCTTGCCTTCGGTGACCAGCGGATCGGTCTTGACCGGAATGCCAAGCACTTCCGAAGCTACGGTGTAGGAGCGCAGATGGCAGGCGCCGCGGTTGGAGGTTGCGTAGGTCAGGCCCATGCCCTGAATGCCGCGCGAGTCGTAGGCCGGGAATTCCTGACTCTTGACGCTCATCGACAGTTCCGGCCGGCCGTATTTGGCGCACATGCGCGCGCTACCCTGGCCAAGCTCGCGTCCGAAACCCTCGCCGCGCGCCGTCATCTCGGCCAGCTTGCACAGCGCCTCGGCCGAACCGAAGCGGGCGTCGAGGCCGATCTGCTCGCTGCTCAGGATGCCCAGATCGTAGAGTTCCATCGCCGCGCCGACCGTCGCGCCGAAGGAGATCGGGTCCATCCCGTGTTCGTTGCACAGCAGGTTGGCGTATTGCAGCGCCTCGAGATCGCCGACGCCGTTCGCTGCGCCGAGTGCCCAGGCTGCCTCGTACTCCAGGCCGCCCGAGGCGCCCCAGTATTGCGGGCTGTTGCGTACACTGAAGTGCGTTTCATCGATCCTGGAAATCCGTCCGCAGGCGATCGTGCAGCCAAAGCACGCAGCATTGCTCACCAGATGCGTCCGGCCGTCGGTCGGCCGCTTTTCGTGCATCGCTTCGGCCGAAATCCGGCCGGCCTCCTCGAACTGGACGTCGCGGTGGTTGCGCGTCGGCAGCGCGCCGATTTCGTTGATCACGTTCATCAAGACCTGCGTACCGTACTTCGGCAGACCCTGACCGGTTACCGCGTTCTCCGCGAGCACCTTCTTGGCGGCCGTCGTCGCGGCCAGGAAAGCCGGGAAATCCTTGATCCCGGAGAAGCCCCGGGTACCGCGCAGGGCGACCGCCTTGAGGTTCTTCGACCCCATCACGGCACCGACGCCCGAGCGCCCGGCGGCGCGGTGCAGGTCGTTGACGATGCAGGCGAACAAGACCTGGTTTTCGCCCGCAGCACCGATCGAAGAAACGCGGATCAGCGGATCCTGGTGCGATTTCTTGATGGCCGCTTCGGTTTCCCAGCAGGTCTTGCCCCACAGTTGCGTCGCGTCGCGCAGTTCGGCCTTGTCGTTCTCGACGTACAGATACACCGGCCGCGGCGACCTGCCCTCGAAAATGATCATGTCCCAGCCGGCGAACTTCATTTCGGCGCCGAAGAAGCCGCCCGAGTTCGAACAGGCGATGGCGTTGGTCAATGCCCCCTTGGTTACTACCGTGTAGCGGCCGCCGGTCGAGGCCATTGTCCCGGTGAGCGGACCGGTCGACATGATCATCTTGTTGTCCGGCGACAGCGGGTCGACCTTGGGATCGATTTCTTCGACCAGATACTTCGAGGCCAGCCCGCGTGAGCCCAGGTAATCGTTGGCCCAGGCCATGTTCAACGGCTCGGGAGTGCAGGTGCCGGCGGTGAGGTTCACACGCAGGACTTTACGGTTCCATCCCATGATCTTTCCTCCTCAGGCGGCAACGGCAGCCGTGTTAGTGCGGGCTGCCCAGGCACGCATGCGGTCCAGTCCGGTCCACTCGGCATCGACATAGGTGATCGCGCCAGTCGGGCAGGCGCTGGCGCATTTCGGGTCGCCGCTGCACAGGTCGCATTTCTGGACCTTGCCCACCTCGGCCAGGTAATTGACTGTGCCGAACGGGCAGGCAATGGTGCATACCTTGCAACCGACGCAGTTCGCCTCCTTGACGACTTTGGCGCCGGTCAGTAGATCGAGCACGATCGCGTCGACCGGACAGGCGTTCATGCACCAGGCGTCCGCACACTGGGTGCAGGTATAGGGCACCTTGCGGCCCTCGTGCTCGAAATCGAAGACCTTGATGCGCGACCGGGACGGGTTGATCGCGCCCGTATGTTCGTAGGAACACGCCATCTCGCACTGCAGACAACCGGTGCATTTCGATGGATCGATGTGAAGCGACTTCTGCATTGCGTTTCCTCCATGATGAACTGCTGGCCAATGCGTCGTCAGAACGTTGCGGCGCGACCCGTTGAACAA
>NZ_JAVMKF010000057.1:0-7683 GCF_031732815.1 Accumulibacter sp.
AGGGAAGCAGTTTGCGCACGCGTTGCCGATACGCGTGGTATTCGGGGAATTTTTCTGCGAGCCAGATTTCCTCGCGGCGCGATTTGATGTCGAGAAAGATCAGGAGCAACAGAGCGTAGCCCAGCGTCAGCCAGCCGTTCAGCCATAGCGCCCAGCCAAAGGCGGCAAGGATCAGGCCGCTGTAGATCGGATGCCGGACGAGGCGGTAGATGCCGCTGACTACCAGTACGGCGTCTTTCCTCGGCTGCGGCAAGGGCGTCAGGTTCTTGCCGAGCTGGACGCAGGCGAGCAGCGCGATGGTGATGCCGATCGCCAGCAGGGCGCCGCCAAAGAGTTTCCCGAGCCAGGTGCAGGGCGCTGTCCAGGCGGCGCCGGGCCAGGAACTTGGCGCGAACAAGACGAGCGCGAGCAGAATCATCTGCACGAAGACGTAGCCTTCGCCGCGGCGGCCAAACGCTGCCTCGCATGCCGTGCTCGCATTCTTCTTTCGCCGCCGGCAGCACCCGACGACGATGCCGATCAGCAGGCAGATGAGCAGGAAGACGATGAGCCCGAAGAGCAGCCAGGGAAACCTCTCGGCGCCGACCTTCCTGATCAGGTCGTTGACCAGGTCGGCTTCGATGGCGCCGATTGCGCAGCTTGCCCCGCTACGCGGATTGCCGTAGAGGTCGCGTCCATCGACCAGATCGTGCGCGGCACAGATCGCCAGGCTGCCCGCATTGCGTGCGGGGCTGGACATCGTCGGGGCAAAACGGGCGTCGAGTGATGGATCGGCGACCGGGATCGTCGCGCCGCAGCCCGCATCCGGGTATTGCAGGTTGGCGCCCGCGAGCTTCAGCGTGGCCAGCGCATTCGCGCAGTTGCCCTGGTTGCCGGCGACGATCACGTTCGCCATGCTTGCTCCGACCGTGCCGCCCGGCGCCAGGTGCAAGCCCTCGCTTTGGTTGCCGATCAGCGTGCTGTTGGCAACTTCGACGTTCTGCGCGAAGAGCGCCGCACCGCCGGCGGTGCTCACGTTGCGCGCGAGCAGCGCGTTGCCCAGGCGCACGATTCCCGCGCCAGCATCGATCACGTGCTGCGTGGCAGTATTGTCGAGCACGAAGACGCGCGTCAGTTCGAGGCGCGTGGGCTGGCTGCCGGGCGCCGGCAAGTCCTTGCCGACATCTGCCGGCACTGCCTCCATGGGCGACGCGCTGGCGCTGACCAAGGCGATCGCGCCGCCCGATTCACCCGCCTTGTTGCGGCTCATCTGTACGGCGTCGCCCGCCACGTCGCCGAGCAGCAACAGCGCGCCGCCGTCCTTGGCCGCCTGGTTGTCGCGCAGCTTGACGTGCCCGAGGCGCAGGCGCAGGCGGGCGTTCAGCGGATTGCTGCCGGCCGGCGAGAGGTAGGCGAGGGCGCCGCCGGACAGCGCGTGATTGGCCTCGAAGTCCGACGACTGCAGCGTCAGCGTCGAGCGCGCGGCGAGCATGGCACCGCCGAGCATGCCGCGGTTGTTCTTGAAGCTGCTGCGCGAAATGGTCGCGTTGGCAAAGGCGACTTCGACCGCGCCGGCGGCGCTGCGGGCGAGTTCGAGGTAGATGCGGTTGGCGTACAGCCAGCCACGCCCACCGGCGGCGAAGGGCAGCACGTCGCCGTTGTCGGTGAAGCTCGATTGATCGATGACGAGTTCGCCGGCAGCCCAGAAAGCGGGTCGCTTGTTGCGCTCGAAGCTGCACTTGCGCACCTGCGCCGAGATCTGCCGCCCGCTGGTCACAGGATCGCTGCGCCAGAGCGCGTGGAACGGTCGCGACAGATTGTCGCGGAAAGCGACTTGCTCAAGTTCGAGTTCGCCGGCCATGACGACGCCGAAATCCGGCTGCCTGGCGTCGCCATTGCGAGCGAAGGTGCTGGCGCGCGCGACGAGCTTGCGCACGGCAAATGGCAGGCGGGTGTCGGTCACTGTCACCTTGTTCAACTCGACGACCGCCAGGTCGTTGCGGTCATAAACGATACCGGTGAAGATGTTGGGGTCGGCCGGGTTGGCCGGCGGATTGCTCAGCGTCAGGTTGCGCAGGGTCAGCCGGGCTGGCCCGGCAGGGACGAACATGACGCCGTTGCCGGTACCGCTCAGCGTCGCCCCTCCGCCATCGATCGTCGTCGCGCCGCTCAGCACGCGCTCGCCGGTGAGCTTGATTTCGTTTGGCCCGCCGGCGCAGGCGATGCGGATGTCGCCGCCGGTAGCCAGCGCGCTGACCAGGTTGACTCCACCGGCGGCGTTGTCGGTGCCGCAGGCGGTGACGACGGTTTCCGCCTGTGCGGCGAGCGCTGCGCCGAGCAGCAGGAGGCCCTTCAGGAAGTCAAGGCAACGCACGTTTTGGCTTCTCCTGATCGCTGAAGTCCACGCTCATCGTTTCGCCGGTACGCGGGTTGCGGATCGTGTAGCTCGCTGTCCCGGTGCGGTTGATCACGTCGCCCTGCGCACGTGGCCAGGCGGGTAGCGCGCCGTGCGCCTGCGCGACGCCGCCCGCTTCGCTGACCCACGCGCCATGCGGTGCGAACTTGATGATGCCGTTGGTGCGCGAAGCATAGGTGAAAGTGCCCAGTCCGGACTTGCTCGCCATTTCGTCGAAGTTCGCGGCGTTGGCGGCGAGCACCTGGTCATGCAGATCCTTGCTGGTTGCCGCCGGCGTACGCGGCACTACTTCGATGAAGCCCCACTTGCTATCTGCCGCGCAGTCGCTGCTGCCGGCGCACGCCTGCTCGTAGACGACGACGAAGAAGTCGTCGCCTGCGTCGCCGTTATCCCACGCCTTGCAGTTGGCTGAGTCGATCAGCGAAAACCGTCGACCGGCGGGAAGCGCGGCGGAGTCGTGGGTGACCATGCAGGCGCGCAGGAAGTCGGGAATCTGCAGGTTGATTCCGCAGGCGAACGAGCCGTGGACGCAGAAGTTGTCGTTGAACGACATCGGCTCGTCCTCCTGGTCGATCTTCCAGCGCACGACCTTGCCCTCGAAGCGGATGAAGTGGGCGAAACGATCCTGCCGGAGCGGCTGCTCGACGCGCGCCGGCGGCAGCTCGCGGCAGCTTCCGGTGGCTTCGCAGGCGGGCAGGCGCTTGCCCGAGCTGACCATCAGCGTGGTCGGCACGCCGGCGCCACGGTCGGTCCACTTGATGAAGGCGCTCGGGTAGATCGTCCCGGTCGGTGTGCGCAAGCCCTGCGCGTAGCCGCTCTCGCTGCCGCCCGCGGTGATCAGCCACGCCTTGCCGCTGCTGTAGCGCTCCCAGCCGGCGTGGCGCAGCGTCTGCGTCCACGCGCCCTTGACCAGTGCCAGGTCGAGCAGCAGGCGGTGTGGTGTGTAGGCCGAGGTCGCCTCCCAGATCATCTCGGCCAGGCTGTCCTCGCTGGCGTGGCCGTCAGGACCGTGCAAAGTCTGCCCGGCCCAGAGCTGCATTGCGGCGATCTGGTGATCGGCAAGGCCGGAAAGCTCGAACAGCGAGCGGACGGCCGCGCGCTTGCTGTGATCCTTTTCCAGCTTGCCGAGCGTGTAGTCGGTGTTGGCGTGCGCCAGGCGGCGGAAGGGCACGATGCGCCTGCCCTGGTTACTGCCCAGCGCCATCTTGGCGGCGGTGAGGTCGCCGACGACGGCAACGCCGGTGATGAGCTGCGCGTCGTCGGCAGAACACGCGGGCACGCCGGCCTGGCAGGAAAAGTCGTGCAGGTTGAGCAGTGCGGTGAAGCTGAGGCGGCCATAGGGTTTGGCGTTGAATTCCGCGAAGTCCTCGTCGGTGACGCGCTGCAGTCTTTGCATCAGCCAGGCGTGGATTTCCCGGTTGTACGCCTGATAGTCGGCGACCGCGTCGCTGTCGCCGATCGCTGCCGAGTCTTCGATGAGCATCTGGTTCTTCAGATATTTCGAGGAATTCTGCATGAACAGGTGGTTTTCCGTCTCCTCGACGCCACCGAACAGCGCGCCCAGGGCGATCTGGGGAATTTCCGCGGCGACTGCCAGCGCGCTGAGCAGCGTGATGATGATCGCCGCGACGAGCGGGCCGACGATTGCGCCGAGCAGCGCGGCAAGCAGCGCGAGAGCGACGCCGGCGATGATCAGCGCCAGGAAGAGGAGCAGCAAGGCCAGGAAGTCGAGGAAGTCGTCGCCCGTATCCGAACCCTCGGCGTCGCCGTCCACGTCGCGGCCGAGGTCCGGGTCGTAGAAGCTGTTGTCGTCCAGGCGGTCGCGCGCGCTGCCGTACTGATTGTCCGGATTGCCGCAATGCCAGAGCGGATGAACCTCCTGCGCCTTGCCGCCGCTCAGGGTGAGCAGGCGGGTCTGCAGCTTGTCGATCGCGTCGGCGCTTTCCGCACTCGGCGGCGTCAGCGTTGCCGCCTGGCGCAGCAGGAAGGTGAGTCGGGTGAGCAGCGCAACCGCCATGTCCCAGTCGGCTTCCGGCGGCGAACCGAACAGGTGACACGGCAAGCCGCTCGAACCCGGGTTGCCCTGGCGCACGAAGCGCCGGTCGAGGATGACCGAGTTGATCTGGCGGGCGAGACAGGCGGGGCTGAGCGAGTAGCTCACCCGGTATTCGACGACTCGCTCGCCGCTGCCCCCGCGCGCGACGATGCGCGGCTCGACGCGCGTGACGACTGCCTCGCAAACGCCCCCGAAGACTTGCGCGGCAAAGGCGTTCAGCCTGCCTCGGATGGTCTCCGCGACTTCGCCCGGGCGCGCCGGGTCGGGCGGCAACAGTTTGTTGAGGTCCTGGTCGAGCGTCTCGATCGCTGCCTTGAGCGCCGGCCCCTCGGGCAGCAGGTTTTCCCACTCGCTGATGGCGAAGACCTGCGTCGTGGCGCAGGGCTGCAGGTGCCGGTCGATCAGCCCGGCAAGGACCGCCGCCTTGGCGATCATGATCTCGTTCGGGCGTTCAGCGAGGCTCAGCTTGTGGCGGATGAAGGTCGCTTCGACGCCGCAGGCGAGTTCGCGGATGACGCGCTTCTGGCGTTCCGGCAAGGTCGCCTGCGCTGTCGAACCGTCAATCGGGATCGGGCCGAGATCGCGCGAGCGGGCGTGCGCCAACGGTACGCAGGCCAGCAAGATCAGGAGGACGGCGACGATCCTCGGCATTTCATTCTCCCGGGCAGACGGTCAAGGCGCGGTCAGGGCGGACTGTAACAGGATCGGTCGCTCAGGCGCCAACTCGGCGGCGCGTGCGCATGCGCTTTTCGAGTCCGACGACGACGAAGGCGACGATGCCGACGGCGGCGATCTCCAGCCACTCGTTGACGCCAATCGGGGCGGTAGCGAAGAGCCGGTTCATCAGCGGAAGGTAGGTCAGGAGTCCTTGCAGGAGTGCCATGACGAGAACGCCGTACCAGATCGCCGGGTTGGAGAAGACGCCGATCCGCCAGGCCGAACGCGTCAGCGACCGGCAATTGAACAGATACATGGCTTCGACGACGACGAAGACGTTGACGGCGACCGTGCGGGCTTCGGCGAGCGAGTTTCCCTGCTCGAGTTCAAGCAGGAAAAGTCCGAACGATCCGGCGAGGAGCAGCACGCTGACGAGAACGATGCGCCAGACCAGAGCCGGGTCGAGGATGGGCTGGCCGGGTGGGCGCGGCGGGCGGTGCATGACGCTGTGCTCGATTGGCTCGAACGCCAGCATCAGGCCGAGGAAGACTGCCGTCGTCATGTTGATCCAGAGGATTTGCAGCGGCGTGATCGGCAGCGTCGCGCCGGCAAGGACGGCGGCAACGATCACCAGACCCTCGCCGAAGTTGGTCGGCAAGGTCCAGGTGATGAACTTGACCAGATTGTCGAAAACGCCGCGTCCCTCCTCGATCGCCGCCTCGATGCTGGCAAAGTCATCGTCGGTGAGGACCATGTCGGCGGCGTCCTTGGCCACTTCGGTCCCCGCCTGGCCCATGGCGATGCCGATGTCGGCCTGTTTCAGTGCCGGGGCGTCGTTGACGCCGTCGCCGGTCATCGCGACGATCTCGCCGTTGGCCTGCAGCGCACGGACCAGACGCAGCTTCTGCTCGGGTTCGACGCGCGCGAAGACCGCGGTGCTCCTGACTACGGTGCGCAGAGCGTCGTCGTCGAGCGCCGCCAGCTCGCGACCGGTCAGCGCGCTGTCGCCGGCCTGCGCGATGCCCAGATGGCGGGCAATCGACAACGCAGTGACCGCGTGGTCGCCGGTGATCATCTTGACTGCGATTCCCGCTGCATGACAAGCGCGAACCGCGCTGATCGCCTTCGCACGAGGCGGATCGATCATGCCGAGCAGACCGACGAACTGCAGGCCGTCAGCCGCGTCAGCGGCGTCCAGCGTCGCTGCTTCGGCGGCAAAGCGACGCGCGACGGCGAGCACACGCAGACCTTGCGCCGCCATGTTGCGCGCCGCGCCCTCGATTTCGGCACGGCGCAGAGCGACGACCGTGCCGTCGGCGTCGAGCATGCTCTGCGAACGCGGCAACAACTGTTCCAGCGCGCCCTTGAAGTAGGCGATGCGCGTTCCTTCAATCTCGTGCAGCGTCGCCATATATTGGCGCGCCGAATCGAAAGGAATCTCGTCGAGGCGGGGAAACATCGTGGCCAAGGTCCGCTCGTCGAGCCCGGCCTTGCGCGCGGTGACCAGCAATGCGCCTTCGGTCGGATCGCCGACGATCTCCCAGTGGCGGTTGCTGCGCCGCAGCGCCGCATCGTTGCAGAGGACGCCGGCGAGCAGGCATTCGCGCAAGGCACCGCTGATTTCCTGTCCGTCGCCGAGCTTGCCGTTCGGCGCGTAGCCGTTGCCGCTGACCATCGTCTGCACGCCGCCGGCATGGATCTCGCGTACCGTCATCTGATTCTCGGTCAGCGTGCCGGTCTTGTCCGAGCAGATCACCGTCGTGCTGCCCAGCGTTTCGACTGCCGGCAGCTTGCGGATGATTGCCCGCCGGCGAGCCATGCGCGAGACGCCGATCGCCAGGGTTATGGTCATCGCCGCCGGCAGACCTTCCGGAATGGCGCCAACCGCCAGCGCGACGGCAGCCATGAACATTTCGAACGCGGCTTCGCCGCGCAGCAGGCCGACGGCAAAGGTGAGCAGGGCGAGCAGGCTGATCGCGATCAACAGCCAGTTGCTGAAACTGGCCATCTTGCGCGTCAGCGGCGTCGTCAAGTCGGGCGCTTCGGCGATCAGGCGCGAGATGCGCCCGGTTTCCGTGCGGTCGCCGGTGGCCACGACGAGTCCTGCACCCTGGCCGCTGATCATGACGGTTCCTGCGTAAGCCATGTTGCAGCGATCGGCGAGCAGCGTGTCTTCGGGCAAAGCAGCACCATGCTTGCTGACCGCGGCCGATTCTCCGGTCAACGCCGACTCGATCGCCTGCAGGTCCTTGCTGCGGAACAGGCGGAGGTCGGCGGGAACCTTGTCGCCGGCGGCCACGAGGACGACATCGCCGGGAACGAGTTCGGCCGACGGCAGGCGCTGCTTGCTGCCGGCGCGCAGGACGGTGACCTCGCTGCTCACCGCCAGGCTGAGCGCGGCCAGCGCATTCTCCGCCCGACCTTCCTGGATGAAGCCGATAATGGCATTGATCAGGGTGACACCGAAGATCACGCCGGCGTCGACCCATTCGCCGAGCAGTGCGGTGACCACGGCGGCGAGGAGCAGAACGACGACCAGTGGCTGGACGAACTGCAGGGCAAAACGGCGCAGCGG
>NZ_JAVMKF010000058.1:0-4932 GCF_031732815.1 Accumulibacter sp.
GGAGAACCCGCATGCAAAAGCCACTTGCCACCGTCGCCGTGCTGGCGCTGATCGCCGGCGCTTGTTTACCTGCGCTCGCGTTCGCCCAGAATCGGCCACATTCCGTTCCGCTGTATGGGCCACCTGCCGGGACGATGGTCGTCGGTGGCGCTGTCCGGCATGGCGGTGCTTATCGCCACGGGCCGCGCGTTGGTGTCTACTTCGGCACGCCCTTCGTCTGGGGATGGTCATGGGGATGGCCTGGGTATTATCCGCCAGCCGTTGCCTACCCGCAGGTCGTCACGCCGCCGGATGTGGTGTACGTCGAAAAGGGCGATGACGAGCAGCCTGCACCGCCTGGTGCCGAGGATGTGCTTGAACCCGGCTACTGGTACTACTGTCGCGAGCGCGCCGCCTACTATCCGGCGGCCAGGCAGTGCCCGAGTGGCTGGGAGAAGGTTCCGCCGATCGGGAAGTAGGCTGTTCGGGCGCGCCGGCGCCGCTTGGCATCACCCGGCGAGCGCCGCGAGCAGCTTCTCGTGGATGCCGCCGAAACCACCGTTGCTCATCACGACGACATGATCTCCGGGCTGCGCCGCCGCGGCGATCCGCTGGACCAGACGCTCGAGGTCGTCGTCGACCACCGCCTTGTTGCCGATCGGCGCCAGCGCCTCGGCGGCATCCCAGCCGAGCGCGTGCGCGTAGCAGAAGACCAGGTCGCTTTCGGCCAGACTTTCAGCGAGTCGCGCCTTCATCACGCCGAGTTTCATCGTGTTCGAACGCGGTTCCAGCACGGCCAGAATGCGCGCCGGACCCAGCTTGCTGCGCAGGCCGGCGAGGGTGGCGGCAAAGGCGGTTGGATGATGCGCGAAATCGTCATGAACGCTGACCCCGCGCGCGGTGCCGCGCAGTTCCAGGCGGCGCTTGACGTTCTCGAAGCGGGTGAGCGCCGCCAGACCTCGCGCAATGGGCACTCCAGCGTGGCGTGCGGCGAGCAGCGCGGCGAGCGCGTTGCTGCGATTGTGTTCGCCGGCCAGTGGCCAGGTCGTCTGACCGACGAGCTCGTCGCCCTGCAGAACGCGCAACGAGGCGTCGGCCTCGCTGCCTTCGACGCGCCAGCCGCTTGGGTCGTTGAAGCGCTCGGCCGGTGTCCAGCAACCGCGCGCAAACACCCGCGCGAGGCTTTCAGCGCCGGCATTGGCAACGATCAGGCCGTTGCGTGGCAAGGTGCGTACGAGATGATGGAACTGCGTTTCGATTGCTTCCAGGTTGGCGAAGATGTCGGCATGGTCGAACTCGAGATTGTTCAGGACGACGGTCTTTGGCCGGTAGTGCACGAACTTCGAGCGCTTGTCGCTGAACGCAGTGTCGTATTCGTCCGCCTCGATGACGAAGAACGGCGAACCGGCACCCGGCAAGCGCGCCGACGCGCCGAAGTTCATCGGCACACCGCCGATCAGGAAGCCCGGATTCAGTCCGGCGTGCTCGAGTATCCACGCCAGCATCGCCGACGTCGTCGTCTTCCCGTGCGTTCCTGCCACGGCCAGCACCCAACGCCCGCGCAGAATGTGCTCGGCGAGCCATTGCGGGCCGGAGGTGAATGGCAGTGCGCGGTCGAGGATCGTCTCGAGCAGCGGGTTGCCGCGCGAAATGGCGTTGCCGACCAAGTAGCAATCGGGCTCGAATGAGGTCTGCGCCGCATCATACCCTTCGACGACTTCGATCTCGGCCGCAGCGAGTTGCTGATTCATTGGTGGGTAGAGGTCGCTGTCGCAGCCGGTGACACGATGTCCGGCGGCGCGCGCCAACTGTGCTACACCGCCCATGAAGGTGCCGCCGATGCCGAGAATGTGAATGTGCATGTGCCGAATCCAGGTAGAATGGGGCTGTGGGACGCGCGATTGTACTCCGGTCGGCGTGTCCTTTTGTCTTTCCTGCTGGTAATGGCACTCACCGCCTCTCACTCGACGCCGCCATGAACCGCCGAAACGAGCGTCGGCGCAGTGCCGCGCCCCGCCGCATCGCCGCCCTTGCCGCGCGCCTGATGGCCGAGGATGGTCTGAGCGACTGCGCGCTCGCCAAACGCAAGGCCGCCCGTCAGCTTGGCCTGCCCGAGAACGTCGGTCTGCCGGATGATGTCGAGGTGGAAGACGAGTTGCGCGCCTACCAGCGTCTCTTCCAGGATGACGAACAGCACGGCAGAACGCTCGAACTGCTGCGCACGGCGGCGCGTCTGATGCGCCTTCTGGAGCGCTTCAATCCCTATCTGACTGGGCCCGTCCTGCTCGGCCTGGCCGGTCGTCATGCCGAGATCGACCTCCAGCTCTTTGCCGACAGCGCCAAGGACGTCGAGGTCTTTCTGCTCAACGAGCGGGTGGCGTTTCGCCACAGCCAGCCGCGCAGCGAGCGCGCCGAGGCCGTTCTGACGACGATGAGCGGCCAGGCAGCGGTCAATCTGGTTGTCTATCCGCAGGTCGAAGAGCGCAGCAGTTTCAAGACGCGCGATGGCCGGGTGCGCGAACGCGCGCGGCTCGACGCGGTGCTGCGCTTGCTGGCCGAGCACGAGGCGATCGTGGACTAGTCAGCAGTTGTGAAGAACTCGTCGCGCGCAGTATGCTTACCGGTTTGCAGCCGCGCGCTGGCGCAGGGCGCTTGCGGGTGGCCCCGTGCCGCGGCGAGAATAAGGAGGAGCGATGAGCAGACAGATCGTTGTTTGCATGGATGGCACGTGGAACGATCCCGTCGAGCAGACGAACGTCTACCGGCTGTTCCAGATGTTGCCCGGCGACGAGCGGCAGGTTGAGGAACGCGGGCCTATCCGTTCGCATCTGGTCAAGCACGACGAGCAGGTGACAGCCTTCTACCTGGAAAGCATAGGCAGCGGCGGACGTTCGCAGGGATTGCTTGGCGGCACGCAGGGGATCGGTCTGCACGACTGCATGATCGACGCCTACGTTCTCGTTTCGCAGGTCTATCAACGCGGCGACAAGATCTGGTTGTTCGGCTTCTCGCGCGGCGCCTGGGCGGCGCGCAGCCTGGGGGCCTTCATCGCCCGTTCCGGGTTGATCCCGGGCGTCGATGCACAGGACGATAGTGCGGCCGATCTGGCCGAGAAAGTCTGGCTGGACTACAAGGACGGGCGTGGCATGAAACGGGGTGGGCGCTTCTGGCGGCACCACGACGAAACGCCGATCCGCATGATCGGGGTCTGGGAGACGGTCGGCGAATTCGGCGTGCCGCTGTTCAACGGCATGCGCCTGGCCGATCGGGACGAACTCGACTATTTACGCTTTGCCGACCGCGAACTCAGTCCGCGCGTCGAGTTTGCCCGTCAGGCGTTGGCCATCGACGAAGATCGCCTCGACTTCATCCCGACGCCGTGGGTTGAACGTCAAGGGATCAGGCAGGTGTGGTTCGCCGGCGCGCACGCCGATGTTGGTGGTGGCTACGCCAACCGTGGTTTGTCGGACATCGCGCTCGAATGGATGATGGAAGATGTGAATGCGCTCGACGCTGGCCTGCAACTCTCGCCCAGTCGGCTAAGTCAGGCGCTGGCGCCGGATTGTCTGGTCGATCGGCACGACGAAACGCGTGCGCTGGTCTGGCGCACGCGCCCGAGCAAGGAACGCAGGATCCCCGAGGACGCTGAACTGCATCCCAGCGTTCTGCAGCGGCTGAGCGAGCGGGCCGATTATCGGCCGAAGGCGCTGGCGCATTTTCCGGCCTGCGCCCCGTTCTATGCCGAGGACGAATTGCGTCTGGAGGAAGTCGTCGACCCGGAACGGGAAGCGCTGCCTTTCCGCAAGCTGCCGATCGACGGTTCGACGCGTTTCCCGGTCTACGCCGACAAATGGTGGAATGCCTCCGGTGTCGAAGTCGAGGTGGGAGAAAAGTACCGCATTGAGGCCAGCGGTGAGTGGATCGACAAGGGAACACCGGCCGGCGCTGATGGCTACGAGTCGAAAGCCTGGCTGCTGCAATTGGCGGAAGGCAGCCGCCGAGTCGAGGAAAGGCCTTGGTTTTCGCTGGTTGCAGCGATCCATCCGCGGCCTGATCTGGAAGCCAACAACCCGGATTCTGACAACATGTTCGCCGGGCTGATCGAAAGCGCGATCAGCGGTGTGGCGCGCATCGATGACGAAAGCAGCCTCATTCCGACGCCCAACGGCAGCGAGATCGAGGTCCTGGAGCCTGGTTTCCTCTACTTTTTCGCCAACGATTCGGCGTTCTCCTACGGCAACAACAACGGCTTTCTCAAGGTTGAAGTCACGCGTCTGCCGTGGTCGGCCGACGTCGATCAGAAACCGCTGCCGACGCTGCAGTCGGTTCCCGGCAGCCTGGAAGTGAAGCTCTACTACGCCCCCGGCACTTGTTCCCTGGCGCCGCACATCGCCCTGCGCGAGGTTGGCCTCGATTTCGATCTGGTGCGCGTCGACCTCCATCGACGCACGCTGGCCGACGGCACTGATTTCACAGCGATCAATCCCAAGGGCTATGTTCCTGCTCTCGAACTCGAAGACGGCGTGTTGCTCACCGAGGTTTCGGCGATCGTTCAGTACATTGCTGATCGCATTCCGGAGAGCGGTCTGGCGCCGCGTCCCTATACGCTGGAACGTTACCGCTTGCAGGAATGGCTGGGCTTCGTCAGCAGCGAACTGCACAAGGCTTTCGTTCCCCTGTTCCGGGCGGAAACGCCGGCGGACTACAAGCGGCTGGTGCGCGAACAGATCGTCGCGCGGCTGGGCTACGTTGCCGCGCACCTGGCCGACCAGCCGTACTTGCTCGGCGAGCAGTTTTCGGTCGCCGACGGCTACCTGTTCACCGTTCTGAGCTGGAGCAGCGCGGTCGACATCGAGCTTGCGCGCTGGCCGGTACTGCTTGCCTTTCACGATCGTGTCGCCCGTCGGCAGAGTGTCCGTGAGGCTTTGGCGGCGGAAGACTGACGGCGGCCGG
>NZ_JAVMKF010000058.1:5032-7665 GCF_031732815.1 Accumulibacter sp.
CGAGTTGCAATCCCGATTCGAAGCCGCCGTCGCTGCCTCCAGATCCTTGCCTGAACGGCCCGACAACAATACCCTGCTCAAGCTCTATGCGCTGTACAAGCAGGCGACTGACGGCGATGTCGCCGGCCGCCGGCCAGGTTTCACCGACATGGTGGGACGAGCCAAGTACGACGCCTGGGCAAGCCTGCAGGGTACCGCGGCACCGGATGCGATGCAGCAGTACGTCTCGTTGATCGACCATCTGGCTGGCCGGACCACCGGGTAAGCGCCTGCCGGCGTCGGAAGGCGCCTCGCCTGGAAAGGAGACTGCCATGTGGCGAATCTTGCGTGCGATCTGTTGCGTGCTTGCCGTCTGGCTGCCGGCTTCGCCGGTCGTCGCGGCGGACCGGGACGCCGATCATGAGGCACTGCGGGCGATCCTGCGCGTCGGCGCCGAGGCGCTCAATACGGGCGAATTCGACGAACTGAGTCGCCTGCTCCACCAGGATTTCGCTGTGGTGACGGTGGATCACCGGAAGTTCACGACGATCGAAGAATTTCGCGCCTATTGGCGTGGCTTGCTGAAGGGCGACCGTCGCTCGCTCGATCGCATCGTCGCGCGGCCAGTCGCCGACGAACTGACGCACTTCCTGCGCGATGACGTCGGTCTGGTGCAGGGCGTGTCGAACGACACCTACCATTTTCGTGACGGCGATGTGCGTGAGATGACGACGCTGTGGACGGCCGTCGTCGCCCGCGAGGACGGGATCTGGAAGCTGGTCCGACTGCACCTGTCGGCCAACGTGCTTGACAATCCGGTGATCGAGGCGCTCAAGACGGGTTTGCTGCGCGCGCTGGTGGGCGCCTCGATCGGCTGTCTGCTGCTCGGTCTGGTGATCGGTTTCTTCGTCGGCCGCCGCCGACGCCGAGGGATTGGCTAGACGACCAACCGGCGGACAGCCATCGGTCCGCTGGCGCGTACCTGACACGCCAGGCGCGCATCCGGCCGATCCGGCGCGTAAAGCGCCAGCGCCTCGCGCTCCTCAGCCGAAACAGCCAAATCGGAGGAGCGATCGTGCGCGACGACTTCGATCAGGCAGGTACCGCAAAGCCCGGCCCGGCAGCCGAAAAGCAGCGGGGAGTTGGCGGCAGTCAGGTGCAGCGAAAGGAAGTCGTCAGCGGGAACCTCGACATCCGGAAACGAGGTGCCGGGGAATGAGATCGTGTGGCGCTTCATGCCGACGAGCCGGCCAGATCGGCCGGGGCAGGCTGCGGCTGATCCTTCAGCGCCGATGCGCGGCGCTGGAAGCGGGCAAAGGCGCGGCGATTCGTCTGCAGGTAGCGGTCGACGCCATTGCCGGCCATGTGCCGCATTTCCCGGTTCGCCGCCGACAGCCAGGTGACCGGCTCGACGAAGCGGCGATACGATTCCACCGCTTCGGCATGCGTTCGCGCGGCCGCCTGCACACCGTCGGAGTCCTCGCAGTAGCAGCGTTCGAGCATGCGCAAGGCGCCGGCATGATCGAGGGCGAACGAGGGCGAGCGCAGGAGCAGGTAGGTCGCCGCGAAGAGCGCCGGGTCGAACCAGAAAATTCCGTTGACCGCAACCGAGAAATGGTAGTGGTCGAGCTGGCAGCCAGCCACGCCACGATTCACCACCCAGCGCTCGAAGGCGCTGGGCGCTGGAAGTACGCGCGGCACTTCGAGACCGACGATGCGCGAGGTGTTGAAGTGGAAGCTTTCGTCCGAGAAGTGATGCCAACTGATTGCGGCGGGGATGGGCGCGCGTTCGCGCTCGGCGTGATTTGCGAAGAACTGGCTCAGCTTGTGCTGGACGATCTTGCCGTTGAGCGTGCGCAGGCCGCGGATCAGCAGGTACTGGCTGCCCAGGAAGGGGCTGCCGGCCATGGCGGTGAAGGCGCGCAACTGGACGCTCTTCCACCAGGTTTGGAAGCGGTTTGAATCGGCAAAGATCATCGTTTCGGTGAAGGGATGACGCATCGGATAGGTGAAGATGCGGCGGCCGAACAGGCGATGCTCGAAGTCTTCGCCGATCGTCTTGAAGCCGTGGATATGGACGCGCTCCTGGCGCGTCTCGAGATCCAGGTTGTCGCAGACCGGGCGAAAATCCTCGATCGCATAAAGCCCGACGGCCGCGACATGGTTGAGGAAGATGGTCGCAATTTCGGCCGAGACGATCTGGCTGTAGTACGCGACCCAGTACAACTGGTTGAGCAGCACGCGCTGGGCGGGCGAAGCTTCATTCCACAGCGCCGTTCCCCAGAGGAGAGAAAAAGTCTCCGGGTTCCACAGGCTCGACCGGCAATCGCTCAGGCAATACGCGGCGACGGCCGCCTCGATCGCTTCGCTGGCGTCCTGCGCTGTATTGCGTTTGAGGTTCAGCTCGACCTGCTTGACAATCCGCGCGTCGTCCAGCAGGGAGTGTGGCGTCGCCTGGGCAAGTCCTCGATGCATCTCAGCTTCTCCATGTGAGGCGGCAAGGCGCGAGCAACTGTTCGAGCGCGTCCTGCCGGCAGTCAATGCCGTAATGCTGCGGGTAGTCGTCGGCCGCGAAGTAGGTTCCGAAAAGGCGGTCCCAGAGCGACAGATTAGCCCCGAAGTTGCACCGCGGCGCGCCTTCCTGATGGTGCCAG
>NZ_JAVMKF010000059.1:0-3604 GCF_031732815.1 Accumulibacter sp.
CGTCGATTGGCCGAGCAGGGAATCGATTTTCTCGATGCGCCGGTTTCCGGCGGCGAGGTCGGGGCGGTTGCCGGCACGCTGTCGATCATGGTCGGCGGGTCCGTTGAGGCTTTCGCCAAGGCGCGACCGGCGTTCGCGGCGATGGGCAGGAACATCGTCCATGTCGGCGATTCCGGCGCCGGTCAGGTGGCGAAGGCGGCGAATCAGATCGTCACCGGAGTCGGCGTGCTGACGGTTGCCGAGGCGCTCAATTTCGCGGCGCGCAGCGGCGTCGATCCGGCGCGCGTGCGCGAAGCGCTGCTCGGTGGATTTGCCTACTCGAAGATCCTGGAAAACCACGGTCAGCGCATGCTGGAACGCAACTTCAAGCCGGGTTTCAAGTCCTGGATGCACCAGAAGGACATGAACATCGTCATGCAGAGCGCGCACGAACTCGGCCTCTGCCTGCCGGTGTCGGCGGCGACGGCGCAGATGTACAACGCAATGGTCGGTTGCGGCTTGGGCGAAGAGGATTCGATTGCCATCCTCAAGCTGCTCGAACGTCTGTCGGGCGGCGAAGACTGATGCGCCTCGGCTTCATCGGCCTGGGCGTGATGGGTCAGCCGATGGCCCGCCACCTGCTCGCTGCCGGGCACAAGCTGGCCATCTGGGCGCGTCGCCCGTCGGTCTGCCAGCCGCTGAGCGCCGTCGGCGCGCAAGTCTGCGCCGACCCGGCCGGCGTGGCGCGCGCGTCCGAGGTCGTGTTCACGGTCGTTACCGGCGGCGCCGATGTCGAGCAACTGAGCTTTGGCGAGGCTGGGCTGGTGGAAGGTCTGGCCGCCGGTTCGCTGCTCGTCGATCTGAGCACGATCGCGCCGGAAAGCGCGCGTTCGCTCGCCCGGCGGCTGGCTGAGCGGCAGATCGACATGCTCGACGCGCCAGTTTCCGGCGGCGAGGCGGGTGCCATCGCGGCCACGCTGGCGATCATGGTCGGCGGCGACCCGGCGGTCTTCGCGCGCGCCCGGCCCCTGCTTGAACTGCTCGGGCGGACGATCGTTCATGTCGGCGGGCACGGCGCCGGTCAGGTGGCGAAGGCGTGCAACCAGATGATCATGGTCGGGGCGATTCAGGCGGTCGCCGAGGCCTTGCATCTCAGTCGGGCGGCCGGGGCCGATGTGGCGCGCGTGCGCCAGGCGCTGGCTGGCGGATCGGCGGCCAGCCGGGTGCTTGAGGTGATGGGCCGGCGCATGGTCGACGGCGACTTCGCAGGCGGTGTCGAAGCGCGCCTGCACCACAAGGATTACGGCGTTGTGCTCGCCGAGGCGCAGCGCCTGGGCGTTCCGCTGCCGGTTTCGGCGCTGGTCGGTCAGCAACTCAACGCACTGCTCGCGCACGGCGGGGCGCGACACGATACGGCGGCGCTGCTGCGCGTGCTCGAGCGGGCGGATGCGGGCGGCGGGCGTGAGTGGCAAGCGCTGCCCGGCGCAGCCCGGTCGGGAACGGGGATGAAAGGCAGGTCTGCATGAAGAAGGTGATCGCTATCGTCGCTGCCGTCATCTGCGCTTTGCTGACTTCGTGCGCCGCCCTGTCCGGTCTCTCGCACAAGCCCGAGGTGACCCTGATCGGTCTCAACCTCGTCCAGCTTGGCGTCTTCGAGCAGCGCTTTGCACTCAAGCTGCGCATTCAGAACCCGAATGACGTCGAACTGCGCATCACCGGCCTCGCCTTCGACGTCGAGGTCAACGAGCAGCCTTTCGTCAAGGGTTTGTCGGACAAGGCGGTGACCGTTCCCCGTTTCGGCGAAGCCGTGCTCGAAGTGATGGCCAGCGGTACGCTGGCGAAGGCGCTGAATCAGCTTCGCGAGTTGCAGAAAGGCGGCCGCGAGCGCATCGACTACCGCGTCGTCGGCCGTCTCAGCGTTTCCGGAATCGGCAGCGTCCCGTTTGAACGCAGCGGCGATCTGCCGCTTTCAGCCCCGGGCGCGGCGCCGAAGAAGCCTCTGCCGAAGGGCTCCGAACGGACCTGAAAGCAGTCGGCGATGCGCCTGTCGGGGGGCATACGCGCGTGCCGTCGGGCGTCGCCAGACGGCCGCTGCGCCTGGTCATGGCCGGTCGTTGCTCGCCGTCGCCTGGCCTAGTCAAGCTCGATGATCAGTTTGTCCCAGCCGGTGCCTGCTTCGTCGATGGGAGGCCGGGCGCCGTCGATGCGGGTCAGACGCGCCTCGATGGCTGCCATCGCATCCTCACTCAACCGCATCGTGCGCCGCTCGGCGCCGTAGCGCCGGTCGGGCAGCCCATCCGGTGGCCCGCGGTCGCTGCTGCGCCTTTCGGGACCCCTCGAGGTGTGCATGGAGAAATCCTCGCTAGTCTTTTTGCTCATCGATTATCGGGAAAAACCGTCGTTGAGGCCAATGGATGACATTTATCGAGAAGCCGGCCGCCTGCCTGGCGGGTAAGAGTCTCGCACGCTCGCGTCGACAGATCTCTTACACGCTCTCGCTTGATCCGCGCGGCAAGCTGCGGCGAGGATGTGTTCTCCGACCTCAGCACCTGGTGCGGCGGCCAGAGGCCGGCCGCTGCAGCACGTTAACAACGATCACCGTGCAGAATCGTCACACATTTTTCGGCGAATGGCCGGCCGGATCGGTGCGCGGAGCGCTCGCTAGCTCGGGCGGTCGGCGAGCAGGCGCAGCCCGGCTGGCAGCGACTCGCCGAAAGCGCGACGCTCGTCGGCGCGGTCGAGTTCGCCGACGGTGTGCAACTGATTGATCCAGGTATCAGGCGAATTGATCGCGCGCAGGCGGGCGGCGACGCGCTGGCGCAGGTCTTCGGGCAGATCGCGCGAGCGGTCGCCGGTCAGGCGGGCGATCTGTGTCGCGGCAAAGGCCGCCGGTTCGACTCTCTTCCAGTCGATGGCAAGCAGCGCGTCCAGCCAGCGTGCCGCCGTTTCCGGCGCGACGACCTGATGCGCGCTGCCGTACAAGGACTGGCGCGCGCCGATCCGGCCGAGTGCCCACCAGCCGAGCGCGCGCGCGTTCGGCTTGCGCAGCCAGGCGAGCAGCCAGTCGCCGAGTTCGGTCTTGCGCTCGCTCGGCAGGCGCTCGAGCGAGGCGACCAGGCGCAGCATGTCGTCATGACTACCGGCGATCGCGGTGGCCATCCGGCTGCGCGTCTTTGCGCCTTCGGTACGCAACCAGGGATCGACTTCGGCGAACAGCTTTTCCTGCACGGCAGGCGGCAGACCGCCGGCGGTGCGCCGCCACAGCGTCCACCATTCCGACCAGTTCTGGCTCTCGCCGACGTATTCGATGCCTTGTTCGAGCAAGGGAGCGACTTGTTCGCTGCGCCAGTCGTCGAGCGCGTAGCCCAATCCGGGGCGCAGGCAGAAACCGGTCAGGTTGAGCCACAGCCGCTCGTGTTCGGGCGACCGCCGGCGGCGCCGGGCGCGTTGCAGCAACGCGTCGCTGAGCGCACGCAGGAGCACCATGTCCCACTCGTCGCGCTTGCCGAGCAGGTGTTCGAGCTGGCCGCGCAGACGCCGTACTTCCTTGCCGTCGACGCTTGGTGCACGGGCGCCAAAGACCTGCTCGATCAGGCGCACGGCTTCGCCAAAGCGCGCCGGCAAG
>NZ_JAVMKF010000059.1:3704-7612 GCF_031732815.1 Accumulibacter sp.
CGGGCTGATCTGGCCGGGCTGATACGCCGTGTCGGCGACTGACGAGGCGAGGTGGAAGCGTACCGGCTGGCCCAGGCGGAGGCTGAAAGTGCGCTCGGGCAGGCAGATTTCGCGTCCTTCTTCGCTGCCGCGCGGCAGCAGGCAGATGCCGCGCGGTGGGCCGCCCGCCTGGCCGTTCGCCTCGTCGAGAACGAGAAAATAGCTGCGCGCCGAGCCGCCACCGATGCGCCGCCCGTGTCCCTGGCGGACGAGCGCGTAGGCGACCGCGCCGCGCGCCACAGCGGTTTCCGGATCGTCGTTGTGCAGGACGCGCAAGGCCTCGCCGCGCCACTCGGCGAGCGTTTCTTGCAGCCGCTGGCGCAGGGCCTCGGCGCGGAAGACACCGCCGTTGAGCAGCAGGCTGTCGGGGACGGGCAGCGCCGCCTGGTCGTTGCCCAGCGCCTGGCGGGCGGCCTGCGCGTGCCGGCGCAGGAAGGCTGCGAGGTGCCGGGTGATGGCCGCATCGGCCGGGTAGGGCAGGCCGAACTCGACCAGTCCGCCACGCCGCTGGGCGAGCGGCGTATCGTAATGCGTGGGTGGGAAGAAGCCGTCGACGAGCAGGCGGTGGATTTCCTGGCGTTGCAGTTCAAGCTTGCGCGCGCCGCCGATCAGGCGTGCGCCGCCGCCGAGCAGCGTCAGCACCAGGCTTTCCGGTGCGCCGGCGGCGAGCAGTTGCTCCTTCGCCGCCCGGCAGCGCGCGGTGAGCTGCGAAAAGCGCGCTGCCGAGAGTTTGCCTTCGCTTTCCGGCAGGCGCGACTCGACCAGGTGGGCGAGCGCCAGGTCCATGTTGTCGCCGCCAAGCATCAGGTGGTCGCCGACGCCGACGCGCGTCAGCCGCGGCTCGCCTTCGTGCTGCGTCACCTGGATCAGCGTCAGATCGGTCGTCCCGCCGCCGATATCGCAGACGAGCAGCAAGCGTGTTTCGGCCAAGGCTTCGGCGAGCCCGGTCTGGTGGCGCAGCAGCCAGTCGTAGACCGCCGCTTGCGGTTCTTCGAGCAGGCGCAGTTGGCTCAGCCCGGCCTGCCGGGCGGCGGCCAGCGTCAGCGCACGCGCGCCTTCGTCGAATGACGCGGGAACGGTGAGGACGACCTGCTGCTCGGCCAGCGGCGCCTGCGGGAAGCGATGCTGCCAGGCGGCGCGGACGTGCGCGAGGTAGCTGGCGCTCGCCTCGAGCGGCGATATCCTGAGCACATCGTCTTCCGCGCCCCAGGGCAGGATCGGCGCCAGCCGGTCGACGGCGGCGTGCGACAACCAGCTCTTGGCACTGCTCACCAGGCGGCCGGGGACCTGAGCTCCGAGCTCGAGCGCCAGGCGCCCGGTGATCGCCGGCTCGTCGTCGGCGTTCGACCAGGGGAGCAGCCGGTCGGCCGGGCTGATCTCGCCGGGCGCCGGGTGGTAGCGCACCGAAGGCAGCAGCGGGCGCGCGGCGACCTGGCCGGGGCCGACGAGTTGTTCGATCGGCAGCAGTTCGACCTGCTGCTCGCCTGGTGCGGCGTAGGCGACGACCGTGTTGCTCGTCCCCAGGTCGATGCCGACGATGTACTGGCGCGTGGCCGGGCGCCGCATCGCCTATTCTGCCGCGCTGCCGCGCACGTCGAACTCGACCTTCCAGCGCTCGGCGCCATCGTGCGGCAACGCTTCCAGTTCGAGCGTGCCGGCTTCGGTGACGCGCGCGTGCAGACGGACGCGGACGACTGCGCCAGGGGCGCGTCCTTCGCTCGGCAAGGTCGTGTGGATCTCGTCGAGCTCCTGCAGCTCCTCCGGCGCCCACTCCTCGAGCAGCGTACCGACCTGATCGAGCCGGCGCACCGACGACCCGAAGAAGCGGAAGCGTACCTGTTCGCCGACGACCAGACCGAACTCCTGCGTGGACAGGGCGGCTTCGCTGCCTTCCTCCATGCCGAAGGGCGCCAGACAGAGCGCCTGCACCGGCGGCTGCAGGCCGGGTACGGCAGGCATTGCCGATTCGACGGCAACGTAGTACGAACGCGCCGTTCCGCCGCGAATGCGCACGCCCTGGCCGCGTCGGACGTAGCCATAGTAAGCCGCGCCACGTGCGACGGCGAGGTCGAGGTCGGCGCCGGCCAGGCGGCGCGCCGGTGCGGCCTGCTCGCTGTTCAGCCAGGCGTTGATCGTCGCCAGCGTCCGTTCGGCCAGCAGCTCGGACTTGAAGACACCGCCGTTGAAGAGCACCGCGGTCGGATGCAGGAAGGTCGCGCCGTCCGGGAGCTGCGCACTGAACCCGGCGAGATCGTCGGTGGCCGTGCGCTGGCGCGCCAGGAAAGCGGCCAGATGGCGGGTGATCGCCGCATCCTGCGCGTAGGGCAGGCCGAGTTGCGTCAGGCCGGCGCGCCCGCGCCCCTGTGGGCGATCGCCAATCGCCGCCGCCGGGAAGAAGCCATCGAGCAGCGTCGTGGTGAGTTCGGCGCGCGTCAGCTCGCTGCGGATCGAGCCGCCGATCAGCTTGCTGCCGCGGCTGGCGATGACCAGCGGCACGCTCTCGACATCGGCCTTGGCGAGCAGCGTTTCCTTGGCCGAGCGGCAGGCGTGCGTCAGCGCACGCAGTTGCCAGGCGTCGAGCCGCGTCCCCTGGGCGGCGAGCTTGCCGGCGACCGCGTAGGCGAGCGCCAGGTCCATGTTGTCGCCGCCGAGCAGGATATGTTCGCCAACGGCGACGCGGTGCAGTTCCAGGTTGCCGGCGGTTTCGACGACCGCGATCAGCGAGAAGTCGCTGGTGCCGCCGCCGACGTCGACGACGAGAATGATGTCGCCCGGGCGAACGGCCTTGCGCCAGGCGCCAGCGCTTTGCTGAATCCAGCTATAGAGCGCCGCCTGCGGTTCTTCAAGCAGGATCAACTGCGCGCAACCCGCGGCGCGTGCCGCTTCGGCGGTCAGTTCGCGCGCCGCCGGATCGAACGAGGCGGGGATGGTGACGACCACTTCCTGTTCGGCAAAGGGCGCCTGCGGCTGCGCGTACTCCCACGCTGCGCGCAGGTGCGACAGGTAGCGCAGCGAGGCCTCGAGCGGCGACACGCGGGTGACTTCGGGCGGTGCATCGTTCGGCAGGATCGCTGCCCGGCGATCGACGCCAGCGTGGCAGAGCCAGCTCTTGGCGCTGGAAACCAGGCGGATCGGCGTTCCCGCGCCGCGGCTGCGGGCCATCTCGCCGACCGCGTGATCGAGCTCGGCGGTCCATGGCAGCGCCAGATCGCCTGGCGCCAGTTCGTCGGCGTGCGGCAGGTAGATGAACGAAGGCAGCAGGCCGCGCGCTTCGAGCGAACCGGGGGCGGTCAACTGCGGAATCGGCAGCACATCCTGGGTCACCTGCTCGCCGTCGCTGCCGGCGAGATCGATGTACGAAAGCGCACAATGCGTCGTACCGAGGTCGATGCCGATCGAGTAGCGCGGTGCACTCATAGTTCGACCTCCGCCGGGGCAACGATCTTCAGCTCATGACCGGGTGCCAGCTTGGGCAGGCGCAGCTCGACGACCTGCCAGCCGCGGTGCGTCAGGCTGCCGGTGAATGGCGGCTGACCGACGACGTTGCCGGTGACGCGCACCGCCGCGGCGTCGAAACCGACCGGCAGGCTGACCCGGCTGCCTTCCGCTTCGCCACGTACCGGAGCAAGTGTGAAATTCTCGCGCAGGACCTTGCGGCAGCCTTCGTGCACCAGGCGCGCGGCGGCGCCGACGTCGGCGTCAGGGTAAGCGCTGACCTCCTCCTGTACGAAATCGATGAAGCGCGCCTCGCGCTGGAGCAGACCGAGGAGCTGCAGCGCGCCGTCGGGCGTCGCTTCGCTCATGCGCACCGGCGGCGTTCTGACCGGCGCCGGTGCGGCTGCCGGCGCGGGCGGCTCGGTGCGCGGCTC
>NZ_JAVMKF010000060.1:0-4282 GCF_031732815.1 Accumulibacter sp.
GGCTGGATGGTCGTTTCCGGCGATTTGCGCGACGCGCGCGACTACATCGAAGGACTCGACATGTTGGCTTCGATGCGCCTGTGCTCGAACGTGCCGGCGCAGCATGCGATTCAGACGGCACTTGGCGGTTACCAGAGCATCGACGATCTGGTCGCGCCGGGCGGTCGCATGTGCCGCCAGCGTGACCTCGCCTACGAACTGATCACGGCCATTCCCGGGGTCAGTTGCGTCAAGCCGAAGGCGGCGCTGTACATGTTCCCGCGCCTTGATCGCGAACTTTACCCGATCGCTGACGATCAGGAGTTCATGGCCGAACTGCTCGAGGCCGAGCGCGTCCTGCTCGTTCAAGGAAGTGGCTTCAACTGGCCGGCACCGGACCATTTTCGCCTGGTCTTCCTACCGCACGAGGACGATTTGCGCGATGCGATAGCGCGCTTGGCGCGCTTCCTCGCCGGCTACCGTCGTCGCTCGCAACAGAGGGTCGAGGCCGGCAGCTAGCCGCCCGGCCGACGCTCATCGATCTCCAATCTTGCCTTTCTTTGCCCAATGAAACCTATCAACGTTGGACTTCTCGGTATCGGTACCGTCGGTGGTGGCGTCTACGCGGTGCTCAAGAGAAACGCCGAAGAGATTACGCGGCGCGCCGGACGCCCGATCCGGATCAGCGTCGTCGCCGATCGCAACCTGGAACGGACGCACCGGCTGACCGCCGGCGAGTGTCGCATCACCGATGATCCGCGTGCGCTGGTCAGCGATCCCGAGGTGGACATCGTCGTCGAGCTGTTCGGCGGCTATGATCAGGCGAGGGAACTCGTCCTCCTGGCGATCACCAACGGCAAGCATGTGGTGACCGCAAACAAGGCGCTGCTCGCCAAGTACGGCAACGAGATCTTCGCCGCCGCCCAGGCGCGCGGCGTCATGGTTGCCTTCGAGGCGGCGGTTGCCGGCGGCATACCGATCATCAAGGCCTTGCGCGAGGGGCTGACGGCGAACCGGATCGAATGGATTGCCGGCATCATCAACGGCACGACCAATTTCATCCTCTCGGAAATGCGCGACAAGGGCCTCAGTTTCCCGGCCGTCCTGGCGCAAGCGCAGGAGCTGGGTTACGCCGAGGCTGATCCCACCGTGGACGTCGAGGGCATCGACGCGGCGCACAAGCTGAGCATCATGTCGGCGATTGCCTTCGGCAGTTCGATGGGTTTCGAGCGCGCGCACATCGAAGGTATCAGCCAGCTCGACGCGGTCGACATCAAGTACGCCGAGCAACTCGGTTATCGCATCAAGCTTCTGGGCATCACCAAGCGCACCGACGCGGGCGTCGAACTGCGCGTCCATCCGACGCTGATTCCGGGCAAGCGCCTGATCGCCAACGTCGAAGGCGCGATGAATGCTGTGCTCGTCAAGGGTGACGCGGTTGGTGCGACGCTCTATTACGGGAAGGGCGCCGGCGCCGAACCCACGGCTTCGGCGGTCATCGCCGACCTGGTCGACGTGACGCGCATGCACACGGCCGACCCCGAACACCGCGTGCCGCATCTCGCCTTCCAGCCCGGCGCCATGGTCGAACTGGCGATCCTGCCGATCGCCGAGGTGGTCACCAGCTATTACCTGCGCCTGCGCGTCGAAGACCGCCCGGGCGTGCTCGCCGAGGTGACGCGCATCCTGGCCGATCACGAGATTTCGATCGTCGCCATGTTTCAGCGCGAACCGAACGAAGGCGAGGAGCAGACCGACATCATCATGCTCACCCACCGCACGCGCGAGCGCCAGGTCGATGCGGCAATCGCCGGCATCGAGGCCTTGTCGGCCGTGCACGGAAAGATCATTCGCCTGCGCCTGGAAGAACTCCTGTAAGGGAATCGGCAGCGCTGACCGGTAGCGGGCGCGGCGCGCAAAGCCCCTGCGCGCGCCGCTGACCTACCCGTCTCGGCCGCGCGTTGCGCCCGCTGGCGAACGAAAGCGCGCGATGAACTGGGCAACTTCCCGCCGACCAACGAAAACGCCATAATGCCCTTCGCACAGGATGTCGGCCTCGAGCGCGGCCAGCTTGCCGAGCGAAGCTTGGTAATCGGCGCGGTTCGAGAGCAGCGACGGATGCAGCGGCCCATGCACGTCCTGCGCGAAGACGACGCGCTGTCCGGCTGACTCGACGAGGTAAGCGAGCGATCCCGGCGAATGGCCGGGAATGTGGATAGCGCGCAAGGCCCGCTCGCCGAGCCGAAGTTCCTGGCCATCGACCAGCGGCAGATCGACCGGGCACGGCGTCAGCTCGTCGCCGTACCAGGCGGCGGCGCTGACGTCGTTGTCGCCCTTCGACAGGTAGGCGACTTCGTCAGTGTGCAGCGCAACGCGCCAGCCGAAGCGGCGGCGCAGTGCGGCCGCACCGCCGGTGTGATCGTAGTGGCAGTGCGTCAGGAGGAGGAAATCGATCTCATCGGGCGCCACGCCGGCGGCTTCGAGATTGAGCAGCAGCAGATCGCTGCCGCGTCCGCAGCCGGCGTCGATCAGCGCCGCACCACCAGAGACGGCGACCAGATAGATCGCCGCATCGTTGGCGTGCGTCAGTCCGGCGCCGCCGACCTGGTAAACCTCGGGAGTGATACAGCGGATGCGCGGACTCATCGATTCATCGTCGGCACAAAGAGCGCACTGAAGCGCTGGCACGCCGGCGGGCTAGGCGGATTCATCGAGTTCTCCCCAAGGCACGGCGAAGGCCATCACCTCGGCCAGCGAGTGGGCGCCGACGGCGAGCATGATCAGCCGGTCGAGGCCGAGCGCGACGCCGCTGCAGTCCGGTAGCCCGGCGCTGAGCGCGGCCAGAAAGTCGCTGTCGAGCGCTACGGCGGGCAGACCCAGCGCCGCGCGCGTCTGCAGATCAGCGGCAAAGCGGGTCCGCTGTTCGTCGGCGTCGGCCAGTTCGTGGTAGCCATTGGCCAGTTCGACGCCGGCAAAATACAACTCGAAGCGCGCCGCGACGAGTTCTCCGTCAGCGTCGCGGCGCAGGCGGGCGAGCGCCGCTTGCGAGGGCGGATAGTCGACGACGAAGCTGAGCACGTTGCGACCGAGTTGCGGTTCGATCACCGCGCTCATCAGCAGCTCGAGCCAGGTATCGCGGTCGGCATCGTCGAACGCCAGGTCGAGGTGCTCGGCGGCGGCGCTGCGCAGTGCGCCCAGCTCGCAGCGCAGCGGGTCGAGTCCGAGGTAGCGCTGGAAAAGATCACGGTAGCGCTGGCGTTCGCTCGGCAAGTCGCCGAGCGCCAGGCGGGCGATCGACCCGACTTCATCGATCAGCCGTTCGAGCGAATACCCCAGGCGATACCATTCGAGCAAGGTGAACTCCGGCTGGTGCCGGCGGCCGTGCTCGTCGGCGCGGAAGACCCGGGCCAGTTGATAGATCGACCCGCTGCCGGCGGCGAGCAGCCGTTTCATCGCGTATTCCGGCGAGGTTTGCAGGTAGCCGTAGCCCGCGACATACAGACTGTTGAGGTGCGGATCGCTGACCGTTGCCGAACCGATCTGCGGCGTCTCGACTTCGAGCACGCCCTGCGCGGCGAAATAGGCGCGGATGCCGCCAACGATCTGCGCCCGCCGGCGCAGGTTCGCCAGCGGCGCGGTCGGCCGCCAGCGCTGCGCCGCGGTCACGGTGCTGCCCCGCGCTGTCGCCTGCCGCATGTGTGCGGGAAAGGCAACGCGTTGCTGCCCGCGCTCAGCCCTTGACGCGCGACACGTACTCCCCGGTGCGCGTGTCGCAGCGAATGATCTCGCCCTGATTGACGAACAGCGGCACCTTGGCAACGGCGCCGGTCGACAGGCGCGCCGGCTTGGTGCCGCCGGTCGCCGTGTCGCCGCGCACACCCGGCTCGGTCTCGACGATCTCCAGGTCGACGAAGTTCGGCGGTGTCACCGCCAGCGGCGCGCCATTGAACAGCATCACCATGCACATGTCCTGTTCCCTGAGCCACAGCGCGGCGTCCCCGACGGTGGTCGAACTCGCCTGATGCTGCTCGAAGCTGTCCGGCTCCATGAAATGGAAGAACTCGCCGTCGTTGTACAGGTACTGCATTTCACGGTCGACGATGTCCGCCCCCTCGAGTGAGTCGCCCGACTTGAACGTCTTTTCCGACACGCGGTTGGTCTTCAGGTTGCGCAATTTGACGCGATTGAATGCCTGGCCCTTGCCCGGCTTGACGAATTCGTTTTCGAGGATGGTGCACGGTTCACCGTCCAGCATGACCTTCAGGCCGGATTTGAATTCGTTGGTAGAATAGCTCGCCATTGG
>NZ_JAVMKF010000060.1:4382-41838 GCF_031732815.1 Accumulibacter sp.
CCAGCATGACCTTCAGGCCGGATTTGAATTCGTTGGTAGAATAGCTCGCCATTGGGTCCCCTCGTGAGGCGGTCAAGAAAAATGAAGGGCGCCATGATAGCGCGAAGCCCGGCCGATTGGCACGCGAAAGACCGTCAGGACGAGCCCTGGCAGCACGCCTTGCGCGAGGTCGTGACGAACAGCGACGAACTCCTCGCCCTGCTCGATCTGGCCGACGAAGCGTCCGCGCTTGATCGCCGGCCGGCTTTTCCGCTGCGCGTGCCGCGCAGCTTCGTCGCCCGCATGCGCCGTGGCGAGCGCGACGACCCCTTGCTGCGTCAGGTCCTGCCGGCGCTCGTCGAAGCGCAGACGCAAACCGGCTTCGTCGACGACCCGCTGGGCGAAAGCGAAGCCAACAAGCTGCCCGGACTGATCCACAAGTATGCCGGCCGCGTACTGCTCGTGCTCAGCGGGAACTGCGCGATCCACTGCCGCTACTGTTTCCGCCGCCACTTTCCCTACGCCGACAACCGGCCGCCGCGCGCCGAGTGGGCGCCGGTGTTCGACTACATCGAGCGCGATCCCTCGCTGCACGAAGTCATCCTGTCGGGCGGCGATCCGCTGTCATTGTCCGACCGGCGCCTGGCCGAAATGGTCGATCGTCTGGCAGCGATCGCCCATCTTCGCCGCCTGCGCGTGCATAGCCGCTTGCCGGTTGTCGTTCCACAGCGCGTCACGCCAGCGCTCGTCGAACTGCTCGCCGGCAGCCGCCTGGCGACGAGTCTGGTCATCCACGCCAATCATCCGCGCGAAATCGACGAAACGGTAGGCACTGCGCTGCGCCCGCTGCGCACGGCCGGGCTCAGCCTGCTCAACCAGTCGGTCCTGCTCGCCGGCGTCAATGACCAGGCCGATACGTTGGCAGAATTGTCTGAACGTCTCTTCGCGGTCGGCGTTCTGCCCTACTACGTCCACCTGCTCGACCGGGTGAGCGGCGCTGCCCACTTCGACGTTCCTGAAGCGCGCGCCCGCGCCCTGCATGCCGCGCTGCTGGCGCGTCTGCCCGGCTACCTCGTACCGCGCTTCGTGCGTGCCGTCGCGCATGCGGCGTCCAAAATCCCTCTTGGTCTCGCGCTCGCCGATACGACCTGAGCGTAGGCCGGCAGCAGTCTGGCGCCGCCGTCTGCATCCATACTGCCTGTCGCTGCGTATTCGAGCCTGAAGCGGGCGCACATTGGGTGCGCCCGCGCTCAACCCAAGCCATCGGAGGTCTCCCATGCGCCACGCTCTCCCCTCGAAAATGCTTCCCCTGCTGCTTGCTGCGACGCTGACCGGTGCGGCGCACGCAACGACGATTCTGCAACCCGACGAAAGCAGCAGCGAGGACGTTTTCGTCTATGAATTCGGCATTCCCGGCGCCTTCAACATCGCGACCGCAGCGCGCGTCACCAACCTCGACAGCCAGACGCTGAACGCGCTCACCCCGGCGCCGGCCGTTCCCTTCGGCAACTTCCTCGGGAGCAGCAACACGACGCCGCTGATCGGTGCGCAGGGCGAATCACGCGCGCACGACACCCGGTCGCTGCTGCGCTTCGATCTCACCCCGCTTGCCTTGTCGGCCGGCCAGGTTGCCAGCGCCCAGCTCAAGCTGTTTGCCCTGCCCGGACTGCGCCCTTTCGACAACCCGACGAGCGCCAAACCGATCACCACCGAACTGCATCGCGTCACGCAAGCCTGGGGAGAAACGACGGTGACCTGGGAGACGCAACCGACCGTCGCCGGTCCGTTCACCTCGGCCGTACAGGATGGCATCAACCAGTGGGTCAGTTTCGACGTGACGGGCCTGGTCAAGGACTGGCTGTCCGACCCAAGCATGAACTTCGGCGTCGAACTGCTGCAGCCCGACATCGTTCTTGCCGACTCGGGCAGGCCGATCGCCTCGCTCTACGCCTCGTCGGCCGCCGCCGACGCGAGCCTGCGCCCCTTCCTTGAAATCGCCGCGGTGCCCGAACCCGCTACCGCTGCCTTGCTCGCGCTAGGCCTGGGCTTGGCCGGCTGGCGTCGGCGACAGCCGGCCTGAACCCTGGCGCCGCACGCGGCGCTGCAGCAAATCACCGCCGGCGGCTCCCGCCGCCGAGGATCGAGCCGAGGACGCCGCGGATGATTTCGCGGCCGACCTGCGAGCCGATCGTGCGGGCGGCGCTTTTCGCGGCGGTTTCGAGGACCGAGTCGGAGCGTCGAGCGCGGCCAGTGCTGCCACCAGAGAAGAGGTCGCCCAGGCCACCCAGCCAGCCGCCGCCCGATTCGCTCGCCGGCGCTGTGTCGGCAGGCTTGCCGGAAGCGCCGTCGGCGCTTTTCGCGGCGGCTTCACCCTTCAGCTTTTCGTAGGCCGATTCGCGGTCGACGACCTTTTCGTAATGCCCGTAGATCGGCGAGCGCTTGATCACCGCCTGGCGCTCGGTGGCCGTCTGTGGGCCTATGCGCGTCGCCGGCGGGAGGACGAAAGCCCGTTCGACGACGTTCGGCCGTCCTTTCTCGTCGAGGAAGGAGACCAGCGCTTCGCCCACGCCGAGTTCGCTGATTGCCGCCTCCGCGTCGAACTTGGGATTTGCCCTGAGGGTCTGGGCGGCGGCTTTCACCGCCTTCTGGTCGCGCGGGGTGAACGCGCGCAGTGCGTGCTGGACGCGGTTGCCGAGCTGTCCGAGGACGGTGTCGGGGATGTCGAGCGGGTTCTGCGTGACGAAGTAGATGCCGACGCCTTTCGAACGGATCAGGCGGACGACCTGTTCGATCTTTTGCAGTAAGGCGGCTGGGGCCTCGTTGAACAGCAGGTGCGCTTCGTCGAAGAAGAAGACGAGCTTCGGCTGGTCGAGATCGCCGACTTCCGGCAGACGCTCGAAGAGCTCGGAGAGCAGCCAGAGAAGAAAGGTCGAGTAGAGGCGTGGCGAGTTCAGCAACTGATCGCTGGCGAGGATATTGACCACGCCGGCGCCGTTTTCGGTCTGCAGCAGGTCGGCAATGTCGAGCATCGGTTCGGCGAAAAAGACCTCGCCGCCCTGTTCGCCGAGTGTCAGCAGGTTGCGCTGGATGGCGCCGATCGAGGCGGCCGAGACGTTGCCGTATTCGGTGGTAAACGACTTGGCGTTTTCGCCGACGTGCTGGACCATCGCGCGCAGGTCCTTGAGGTCGAGCAGGAGCAGGCCCTGGTCGTCGGCGATCTTGAAGACGAGTTGGAGGACGCCTGCCTGCGTCTCGTTGAGGTTGAGCAGGCGGGCGAGGAGGACCGGCCCCATGTCCGAGATCGTTGCCCGCACCGGATGACCCTGGCTGCCGTAGACATCCCAGAAAACCACCGGGCATGCTTTCGGCTCCCAGTCCTTCAGGCCGAGTGCGGCGAGGCGCGCCTGCATTTTCGGCGTCAGGCTGCCGGCTTCGGCGAGGCCCGAAAGATCGCCCTTCACATCGGCCATGAAGACCGGCACGCCGATGGCCGAGAAGCGTTCGGCGAGAACTTGCAGGGTGATCGTCTTGCCCGTTCCGGTGGCGCCGGTGATCAGGCCGTGCCGATTGGCCAGCGCCGGCAGCAGGACAAGGTCGGTATCGTGGTTCTTGGCAATCAGAAGGGGAACGGTCATCGGTAACTCCGAGCAGCGGTCAAAAGGAAGCAAAGTGTGCAGGACAGCACAGCGAAAAGGTGGCACAGAGTCGGGCCATCGGTCTGAAGTGCTAAAATGCGGTCTCAGATTATCAACCATTTGCGTCTTGCCGGGTGGCTTTCAGCGCGCCGCGGCGAAGACGGAGCATTCATCGACGCAGGTCTTTCGAGTCGATTCGGAAAGGAATCTTTGTGGCAGGGCATTCCAAATGGGCCAACATCCAGCATCGCAAGGGGCGCCAGGATGAGAAGCGAAGCGCGTCGTTTTCCAAGATTGCACGCGAGTTGACGGTTGCCGCCAAGATGGGTGGCGGCGACCCGGCATTCAACCCGCGCTTGCGTCTGGCGACCGACCGGGCAAAAGGGGTGAACATGCCGAAGGACAAGATCGATAACGCGATCAAGAAGGGCACCGGCGAACTGGAGGGCGTGGATTACGTCGAAGTTCGCTATGAGGGCTACGGAATTGGCGGTGCCGCGGTGATCGTCGATTGTCTGACCGACAACAAGACGCGAACCGTCGCCGAGGTGCGGCACGCGTTCAACAAGTACGGTGGTAATCTGGGTACCGACGGTTGCGTTGCCTTTCAGTTCAGGCATTGCGGTCAACTGCTCTTCGCTCCGGGAGTTGACGAGGCGGCTTTGATGGACGCTGCGATCGAGTGCGGTGCCGACGATGTGTTGAGCAATGACGACGGATCGGTCGAGGTGATTAGCGCGCCGAACGATTTCGTCGCGGTCAGGGATGCGCTGCAGACGGCCGGTTTCGTCGCGGAGTTCGGCGGCGTGACGATGAAAGCCGACAACGAGACGCAGCTTGGCGGTGAAGATGCGTTGCGCATGCAGAAGCTGATCGACGTTCTGGAGGGCCTCGACGATGTCCAGAACGTCTATACGAGTGTCATTCTGGACGACGAATGAACGACGAACTGATTCGCTGGTCGGAGGAGCCGGCACAGACCGATGCGGCGCCGCTGGCCGAGCAGTCACCCTGGAAGGTGCTGATCGTCGACGACGATCCGGAGGTGCATGGGGTGACGCGTTTTGCCCTGCAACATCTGCGCGTCTTCGGTCGGCCCTTGCGCCTGCTGCACGCGGCAAGCGGCCAGGCGGCGCGCGGCATCCTGCAGCAGCATCCGGATATCGCGGTTGCCCTGCTCGATGTAGTGATGGAAACGACGCGCGCCGGCCTCGACCTGGTCGGCTACATCCGCGACGAACTGGGAATGATGGAGTGCCGGCTGATCCTGCGCACCGGCGAACCCGGCTACGCACCGGAGCTGACGGTGATCGAGGAGTACGACATCAATGATTACCGGACCAAGGCGGAGCTCAACCGGACGCGGCTGATCACGACGGTAAGCGCCGCTTTGCGTTCGTATCAGCAATTGTGCACGATCGCCGAGCAGCGGCAGGGTCTGGAGATGGTCGTTCGCGCGGCGGCCGAGCTGAAGGAAGAGCGGGCAATCGCCTACTTCGCCGAGGGCGTCCTGACGCAATTGGCCGCCTTGCTGAGGTTGCCCGTCGACGGTATCGTCTGCAGTCAGAAGGAACTCGCGGTCGGTGACGGCCAAGAATGCGGCTATGTGATCGCCGCCGCTGCCGGTTGCCACGCGCGTTACATCGCGCAACCGCTGACGCGCTTGCCGGACAAGCGCATCGTCGAGGCGATCACCAACGCCCTGACGAACCGGCAGCATATCTTCGCCAAGGACTACACCGTCCTTTATCTGCAGGCGGCGCCCGAGCAGGAGGCGGCCGTTTTCCTCGATTCCTGCCATGTGCTCGAGAGCCTCGACCGCACCCTGCTCGACATCTTCGTCAACAGCATCGCCGCCTGTTTCCGCAACGTCAAGCTGATCGAGCGTCTGCTGGCCGTGCAACACGAGGATCAGGCGCAACGCGAGTTCCTGCGCGCGGTCATCGACGCCAATCCACACCTGACCTTCGTGGTCGACAGCAACGGATTGATCACGCTGGCGAATCAGAGCTTTGCGACGACCGTCGGGCACTCCCTGGAAGAGGTGGTCGATCAGCCGCTGGCCAACTTCCTTTCCGACCCGCAGCTCCTGCAGTCTTTCGCCGAGGACGAACAGGACATTCTCAGCGGTCGGCGGCCACGCATCGAACGTGAGGTGGCGATCGCCAACAGCGTCGGCGAGCTGCGCTGGTTCCACACGATCAAGGCACCGATCCGCGCGGTTTCCAGCAACGTCGAGCAGTTGATCTGCGTCGGCATCGACACCACCGACCGCAAGCGCGCCGAACTGGCGCTCTTCGAAGCGAAGGAACGCGCGCAGGTGACCTTACATTCGATCGGCGATGCAGTAATTACCGCCGATGCGCAGGCGAAGGTCGATTACCTGAATCCTGTTGCCGAGGCGCTTACCGGCTGGAGCATCGCAGAGGCGCGCGGCCGGCCGGTCGACGAGATCTTCCGGGTGATCAGCGGGCAGACGCGCGAGACGATCGCCGAACCCCTCAACCAATGCATCCGGGACGGGCGAATGATCTCGCTGACCACCGGCTCGATTCTGGTTGCACGCGACGGACGCGAATTCGACATCGACGATTCGGCGGCGCCTATCCGCGGCCACGACGGCGTGATCATGGGCGGCGTGCTGGTTTTTCGCGACGTCAGCGAGACGCGCCAGCTCGAGCGGCAGTTGGCCTACGATGCCACGCACGACGCGCTGACCGGTCTGTGCAACCGGGCCCGAGTTCGAGCGGCGCTTGCAGGCGGCGGTCGATAGCGCACGCCGCAGCGGCAGCCGGCACGTGCTGAGCTACCTCGACCTCGATCGTTTCAGGGTGATCAACGATACTGCCGGGCATACGGCGGGCGACGAGTTGCTGAAGCAGATCAGAGGCGTCCTGACCGGGGTTTTCCGCGAGAGCGATGTGTTGGCGCGTGTTGGTGGCGACGAGTTTGCCCTGTTGCAGGAGAACTGCCCGCTCGAGCGTGCGGTGCTCGTTGCGCAGTCGGTCGTCGGTCTGCTGCGCGCACACCGTTTCGCCTGGGGCGGACGTTCCTACCAGATCAGCGCCAGCATCGGGCTGGTGCCGATCAGCGCAGAAACCGAGAGCACGGTCCAGTTGATGACGCACGCCGATGTCGCCTGCTATGCCGCGAAGGAACTGGGGCGCAATCGTGTGCACGTCTACCAGGAGGCTGACCTCGACACGCTGCGCCGACACCACGAGATCATCGGCGCTGCGGGTTTGCGCGATGCGCTTGACCAAGGCATGTTCCGTCTGCACTACCAGCCGATCGTGGCGCTCGACGGGCAGGACTTCCGGATACTCGGGCACGAGGTCCTGTTGCGCGTCGTGCATGGTCGGGTTCACCCGCGCATCGACGAACTTGTCCTCCCGGCGGTCTTCATTCCGGCCGCCGAGCGCTACGGTCTGATGGCGGCGATCGACCGCTGGGTGATTCAGACCGCTCTTCAGGACCACGCCAGAGGCATAGGGCGAACCGACACCTCGCTGGCGATCAACGTCTCGGGCAATTCCTTGAGCGACGATGGGCTGCTCGATTTCATCGAGCAGCAGTTTGCGGCGACCGGCTTCCCGCCCGAGCGCGTCTGCTTCGAAATCACCGAGACCGCCGCCATCCAGAATCTGCGTCCAGCGATGGCGCTCCTCACGGCGCTCAAGCGGCACGGTTGCCAGCTAGCGCTGGACGACTTCGGCAGCGGTCTTTCGTCTTTCCACTATCTGAAGAGCCTGCCGATCGACCACCTGAAGATCGACGGCAGCTTCGTCAAGGACATGCGCGAAAGTGCGCGCGACGACGCACTGGTCGCGGCAATCAATGACATGGGGCACGCCCTCGGCCTGCGCATCGTCGCCGAATACGTCAGCAGCAAAGCCATCGTCGACCGGCTGTGCGAGCTTGGCGTCGACTACGGGCAGGGTTTCTTCTTCGGCAAACCCGCACCGTGGAAGACAGAATCGTGAACGCCCGGGGCTGAGCAAGTCAGAGCGTGTGGCTGCGCTCGCCGCGCTGGAAACCGAGCAACGCCTGCTCGATCCCCTTGCCGAGTACCATCACCTTGAAGAGTTCGCCCATTTCAGCCGGCGAGATCAGCTTTTGCGCCGCATTGGCGAGCGGCAGGTAGCGCGGCGCATCGCCGGCCGGCGTGCGCGCCAGGATGTCGAGCAGGCCGCAGGCCAGCAGGAAGCTTGCCTGCGTCGTATAGCCGAGCAACGCGAGGCCGCCGGCGGTGCCGGCTTCGGCAATCGCGGTGAAATCGACGTGCGCCGTGATGTCCTGCAGGCCGGGCAGGTAAAAAGGATCGCCGTGGGCGCGGTGCCGATAGTGGCACATCAGCGTTCCCGCGCTGCGCTGTGCGTGGTAGTACTCGTGCCGGGGAAAGCCGTAGTCGAGCAAGAGCAGCGCACCGCGCGTCAGACGCTGCCCCCACTCATACAGCCAATCGTCCGGCAGCAGAGCGATCTCGCTCAGATAGCCCGGGCGCAGCAAGCATTCGGCAGTGACCGCCTGCGCGCGCTGGCGCAGGCGGCCGCTCGCCGGTCGATCCTGCCAGACGAACTGCCCGTCGGCCAGGCCGACACCGCGTTCGGCAATGCCGTCGGCCTGCCAGACAACGAGGTGAACCGGCATCGCGTCGATTACTTCGTTGGCAAGCACGGCACCGCTGAAGCGCTCGGGGAAGCGTTCGAGCCAGGCGATGCGCGTCGGCAGTTGCGCGGCAACTTCGCGCAGACTGTCCTGCTGGCGCGCGCGCAGTTCGCCGGAGACTTCGAGGATGCTGTAGGTTTCCGGCAAGGCTTGGCGGGCGGCCAGTTCGCGCAGCAGATCGGCGGCCATTCGCCCACTGCCGGCACCGACTTCGAGGATGTGAGGATCGCTCAGCGCACAGATCTCGGCCACCTGCGCGGCCAGCGTCTGCGCGAAGAGCGGGCCAAGTTCGGGCGCGGTGACGAAGTCGCCGGCCGCCCCCAGCTTGTGCGCACCGCCGCTGTAATAGCCCAGGCCGGGCGCGTACAGCGCCCGATCCATGAAACGGGCAAAAGAGATCCAGCCGTTGCTCCGCCGGATGTCATCGCCGATCCGGCTGACCAGCAAACGGCTGCTTTCTGCCGCTTCCGGCGTCGGTGTCGGCCAGTCGCTGACGCCCGGTTTCAGGCGCTGAATCTCCTGAAACAGACCTGCCCGTAAAGTTCGGGATGGTTGGTAGCCACCCAGTGCGCCGCTTCCGACTCGGCGCGCGCCCAGGTCGCCGCACGCAGCGAGATGACTTGCGACTGGCCGTTGCTGCCTGGCCATTCAAGGGCGTAGCTGTGCAGCCCACCGTGTTCGATCAGATGCACCTTGCACTCCAGCGTCGGTGCTTCGCGCCAGAGCTGGGCGGCCGTTCCATCGCTCATCCGCAGATGGAAAATCGGCCCTTTGCGCTGATGTTGTACCTGATACTCGCGATTTGCGCCAAGCTGCTTGCGCACCGACCACTCGCTGCAGCCCTCGATGATCGCGGCCAGCGGCAGGCCAGCGTCGTCGTGGATGATCTCGGCCTGTACGTCGTGGATCTGATCGTGGCCCTCGACCAGCTCGTGCCACGGCAAGCCCTGCCGAGTCGGCGGGGCAAACGGCAAGGCGTGCTTGCCCTGGCGGATGCGAGCGAAAAGTGAAGATTTGCGCACGTCTTCAAGGTCGATCGTCGGAAAGGCCGTGCGCGGTTGCGAACGGAAACTGCCGGCACCCATGTAACCGACGTTCCACAAGGTGCGCAGCCATTCGGCAGTATCCAGCGCCACTTGCGCCATCTGGTCGTTCAGTGCGCCGCCGATCTCCGGCAATTCGCCGATCGGCGCCGGCCCGCTTCCGCCTTGCCCGGCCAGCAACTCGGCCTCGCGCGTACGTGCGCGCAGAAGATCCTGCAGCAGCAGTCCGACCCACTCGGCGTCGGCTGGCGGCAGTCCAGCGACGCGCTCGGCGAGTTCGATGAGATCGTCGGCGTCAAGCGGCTTATCCAGCTTCTTCATGCGGTTCCTCCCACGGTGAACTGGCGGAAGTTTAGCGCGCCAGCGTGACAAAAGGGCCGTTTTTCAGAAACCGGCTGCGCTGATCCGTTAAAATCGTCGCCTTGTGCGCTGCTCGACAGGAAGCAGGAATGAACGGCAAGACGATTCTGATTACCGGTGCGGCGAAGCGGCTTGGCGCAGCGATCGCGCGCGAACTGCACGCCGCCGGGGCCAGCATCATGGTGCATTACCGCCAGGCTTCCGCCGCTGCCGCTGCCCTCGTTGCCGAGCTGAACGCGCACCGACCGTCTTCGGCGGCCTGCCGGCAGGCCGATCTGCTCGATCTCGCCAGCCTGCCACAGCTCGTCGACAGCACGGTCGAGCACTTCGGTCGCCTGGACGGGCTGGTCAACAACGCTTCGAGCTTCTTTCCGACCCCTTTCGGGAGCATGGATGCACGCGCCTGGGACGACCTTGTCGGGAGCAACCTCAAGGCGCCGCTGTTTCTCACCCAGGCGGCCGCTCCGTACCTGATCGAGGCCGGCGGCGTGGTAGTCAATATTACCGACATTCATGCCGAGCGGCCGCTCGCCGGGTATCCTCTGTACTGCGCGGCAAAAGCCGGGCTGCTTGGTCTGACGCGCGCGCTGGCGATTGAGCTGGCCCCGCGGGTGCGGGTCAATGCGGTCGCCCCCGGCCCGATCATGTGGCCAGACAGCGGGGCCTTCGGACGCGCCGAGAAGGCTCGCATCGTTGCTCATACCTTGTTGCAACGCGCCGGCAATCCGCTCGATGTCGCGCGCGCGGTGCGCTATCTGGTCGCTGACGCGGCCTACGTCACTGGCCAGGTGATCAATGTCGACGGTGGTCGCAGCGCGCATCTGTGAACCGGAAGGTAACTGGGAAAGGACAACGGTGGAAGCGTCGAACAGTCTGCTGCGCTTGAAGAAGCGGCTGGAAAGCAAGGTCGCCCGAGCGATTTGCGATTACGGCATGATCGACGATGGCGACACGGTTCTCGTTTGCCTCTCTGGTGGCAAGGACTCCTACACGCTGCTCTCGACGCTGCTTGCGCTGCGCACGCGGGCGCCGATCGATTTCCGTCTGATCGCCATGAACCTCGATCAGAAGCAGCCGGGATTTCCATCCGACATCCTGCCCGCCTATCTGGCGAAGATCGGCGTCGAGTACCGGATCGTCGAGCAGGATACCTACACGATCGTAAAAAATAAGATCCCGCCGGGCAAGACGACGTGTTCGCTCTGTTCGCGTCTCCGTCGGGGGATAATATACCGTACCGCCAGGGAAGTCGGCGCCAACAAGATCGCACTCGGCCATCATCGTGACGACATCGTCCATACGCTGTTTCTCAACCTCTTTTTCGCGGGGCAACTGAAGGCGATGCCGCCCAAACTGTTGACCGACGACGGCCAGCACATCGTCATCCGGCCGCTCGCCTATTGCGGCGAGAGCGAAATCGCGCGTTTCGCCCGCGGCATGGCCTTTCCGATCATTCCCTGCAACCTCTGCGGCTCGCAAGCCAATCTGCAACGTCAGCAGATCAGGGAGATGATGGCCGACTGGGACCGGCGATTTCCCGGACGCACGGATATCGTCTTTGCCGCGCTGCAGAAGGTTGTTCCCTCACACCTGGCCGATGGCGATCTGTTCGACTTCCGGGCCCTGCAGCCAACGGCAGCCGTCGCCGACGAGCTGGCTGACGACAACGACAGTCGGCAGCCGGCAAGTGGCGCGGCAGTGGCGATTCAATTCGAGCCGCGCGACGGGTTTGACTGGCCGCAGAGCAGGCAGGCAGCCGCCGGACAAGCAAGCATGACGGCCGTCGACCAGGCGTCGATCGCCTGACAAGAACACTGTGTAGATTGGGGGAAATGGGATTGATCACGATGAACGAACAGATGCTGTCGGTGCTCGTTGCCGGCGTATCGGAGGGCGCTCGCCTGTTCGACCGGCTGGGTGGGGCCGAAGCACTGCACGCTGTTGACCGTTGCATGAAGCGCATCACACGCGGCATCGAGATGGGTGGCGGACGCGTCGTCCGGTCAACCGGCGACCAGGTAACGGCGGTATTCCACAGTGCGCACGCTGCCTGTCAGGCGGCAATCACCATGCAGCGGCGGATCGCAGACCTGCCACCGGTCTCCGGCATTCAGTTGGCCATCCATACCGGCTTTCATCACGGCGCGGTCACCCTTGAGGACGGCGATGTGATTGGCGAGAGCGCAACGCTGGCCGAGGCGCTGGCCAGCGTCGCTCTTTCCGGTCAGGTGCTGATCACCGAAAGCACGCGCGCGCTGTTGCCGACGCAGTTGCAGACGGCCACACGCAGCCTGCCGGCAAGCCTGTCGCGCACGCTGCGCGTGCACGAACCGGTATACGAAGTCCGCTGGCCGGAAGCCAAAGGTCCCCTCGTCGTCGCAGCCGCCGTCGAGCCGCCGCAGCAGCCGCTCGCCAAGGAGCGCGAGTCGCGCCTCTATCTGCGTTATGGGCCTTACGTCAAGGTGGTCGACCGGAATCGGCCAAGCCTGCTGATGGGACGCGATGTCGAGTGTGAGATTCCGGTGCGCGATCGCCGCGCCTCGCGCCATCACGCGCGCATCGAACGCCGCGACGATCAGTTCGTGCTCAGCGATCTGAGCACCAACGGCACATTTGTCACGATCAAAGGCGAGCCCGAGCTGTTTCTCAGACGCGAGGCTTTTGTTCTGCGCGGCAGCGGAATCATCTCGTTTGCTGCGTCGGCCAACACGCCGGACGCCGACATCGCCGAGTTCGAACATCTCTGAAGCTGGCTGCCGACCGGCCACGGCAAGACCGCCATGCACCAGATGGCTCAGGGCGGCAAGGCGCGCGCAACGACGAGCACAGTGACCTGCGAAGCGCCATGGAGCTTCAAGGTGCGTGCCATTTCGTCGAGCGATGCGCCGGTCGTCATCACGTCATCGATGAGCAGTATCCGCCGGTGCGTGAAATCGGTCGTACAATGGAAGGCGCCGCGCACGTTCCTGGTCCGCTCGCGCCAGGGCAGAGCGGCCTGTGCCGGCGTATGGCGGATCCGTTGGCAGGAATGGGCGTCGAGAGCAATGGCGCGCGACCGGCTGACCGGACGAGCCAGTTCCAGCGCCTGATTGAAGCCGCGTTCGCGCAGGCGCAGCGGATGCAGCGGCAGCGGAACGATGACATCGGCCGTGCACGCCGCGGCCAGCACGGCCAGCCGCCGACCGAAATAGTCGGCCAGCGCCAGGCGCTGATCGTACTTGAACGTCTGGATCAGCCGATCGACCGGAAAGGCATAGCGAAACGCCGCCAGTGCGGCATCGTAGTGCGGCGCTTGCCGCAGGCAGCGACCGCAAACCTCGCCGGCCGGTGTCGGCAGCGCACAGCGCGGGCAGCAATCGGCAGGCAGCCGCGGCAAGTCGTCGGCGCAGGCCGAGCACAGCAGGCTGCTGCGGCTGTCGGCTCCGCAAAGCAGGCAGTCCTGCGCGAGCAATCGTGCGCACGACCTGCCGATGAAGGCGGCGCTTTGAGTTAAGATTGACACCCGCCAAGTGCCCCCGGGAAAGCCCTCCTGCGGGGCCTCAGATCACCCACAGCCATAGGTTTATTGATCATGAACGCAATTCCTCAAGCCGCCACGCTCGACGCGGAACGACCCGTTTCGGCCGGCAAGGCAAGGTGGACCATCGCCGAGGTCGAAGCACTTTACCAGCTTCCCTTGATGGACCTCATCTTTCGCGCGCAGCAGGTGCATCGCGAGAAATTCGACGCCAACGAGATTCAACGCTCGACGCTGCTCTCGGTCAAGACCGGCGGATGTTCGGAGGACTGCGGCTATTGTTCGCAGTCCGCACGCTACTCCACCGGTACCGAGCGCGAAGCCATGCTGCCGCTCGACGAAGTGCTCGCCGCAGCGCAGGCGGCCAAGGACAAGGGTGCCTCGCGCTTCTGCATGGGAGCCGCCTGGCGTGGCCCGAAGGACAAGGACCTCGCGCAGGTGACCGAAATGATCCGCGCGGTAAAGGATATCGGCCTGCAGACCTGCGTCACGCTCGGCATGCTCAAGGAGGGTCAGGCGCAGGAACTGAAGGAAGCCGGTCTCGATTACTATAACCACAACCTTGACACGGACGCTTCCTTCTATGGCCAGGTGATCTCGACACACAAGCACGCCGATCGCATCGATACGCTGGGCCAGGTGCGCCAGGCCGGGATCAAGGTCTGCTCGGGTGGCATCATCGGCATGGGAGAGTCGCGCCGCAACCGGGCAGCGCTGATCGTCCAGTTGGCCAACCTCGAACCCCCGCCCGAATCGGTGCCGATCAACAATCTGGTGCCGATTCCGGGAACGCCGCTGGCCGACAGCGAACCGATCGACAGTTTCGAGTTCGTGCGCACGATCGCGGCGGCGCGCATCACCATGCCGGACAGCTTCGTCCGCCTGTCCGCCGGCCGCCAGGCAATGTCCGACGAGTTGCAGGCGCTGTGTTTTCTGGCTGGAGCGAATTCGATCTTTTACGGTGACAGGCTGCTGACCACCGGCAATCCGGAAGCTGATCGCGACGAAGCGCTCTTCGCCCGGCTCGGCTTGCGACCGATCTAGGCCGACATGCAGGCACCGGCGCAGTTCATCGATCAGCGCCAGGTGCGACGCAATTTCGCGCACGCGGCGGCGACCTATGATGATGTCGCCGTCCTCCAGCGTGAAGTCGGCAGCCGCATGCTCGAACGCCTGGACTATGTGCGGATCACGCCGGCGGTGGTGCTCGATCTCGGTTGCGGCACCGGCACCGGCTTGACTGCGCTGGCTGAGCGCTATGCCAAGGCGCAGGTGGTTGGCGCCGATCTCAGCGAACCGATGTTGCGTGCCGGCTTGGCGCAGCGCTCGCGTCTGCGCTGGCTGCTGCCTTTCGTGCGTGGTCAGCGAACGCCGCTGGTCGCCGCAGACGCCGCTCACCTGCCTTTTCGTGCGCAGTCGATCGGGCTCTGTTGGTCCAACCTGATGCTGCACTGGGTCGACGACCCGCTGCAGGTTTTCCGGGAAGCGCAACGTCTGCTCGAAGTGGGGGGGCTGTTGATGTTTTCGACGCTCGGGCCGGACACCCTGCAGGAACTGCGCACCGCTTTTCATGACGGCTACCTGCACACGCAGCGATTTACCGACATGCACGACTATGGCGACATGCTCGTCGAGTGCGGCTTCAGCGACCCGGTAATGGACGCCGAGCGCCTGACGGTGACTTACGCCAGTTTCGACGAACTGATCGCCGACCTGCGACGCAGCGGTGCGCGCTGCGCCATGCGGGCGCGTCGGCACGCGCTGATGGGCCGTGACGCCTGGGCGGCGGCGCGCGCGCGCATGCTGGCGCAGGTGCGCGACGGGCGCTTGCCGGTGACCGTCGAAGTCATCTACGGGCACGCCTGGAAAGCGCCGCCGCGGAAAACCGCCGACGGCCGGACAATCGTTCGTTTCGAACCTCGCCCACCGGCACGCTGAGGGCGGACACGGCGCGGCGTGCCGGCGGCCCGGCTTTTCAGCGGAAGAACTCCTCGAGGCGAACGAAAACCTCGTGTTCGGCGCCGTGCCGGCGCACGGCGAGAACGTCTTCCAGCTTCTCGACCTGCTTGACCATCTGATCGAGCCGCTCGTCCTCGTTGACCAGCAGCCAGATGCGGCTGCGCTCTCCGCTGCCCACGGGCATGACCAGAATGCCTTCGACGTTGTAGGCGCGGCGGGAAAAGAGACCGACGACGTGCGACATGACGCCGGGGTGGTTATTGACGTCCAATTCGAGCACCGTCCGGGCGACGGCCTGATTCTCGCTACGGGTAAGCGCGTTCATCGTTCAACCTCCAATCATTTCCTTGTTCGCCGCGCCAGGCGGCACCATCGGCAGCACCTGTTCGTGCAACGCGATGCTGGCATGGATGAGAACCGGGCCGCGGCTGGCCAGTGCGGAGGCCAGCGCGGATAGCGGATCGGCCTCCTGGTCGAGGTCGACGGCAGCCAGGCCGAAGCCTTCGGCGACCCGGATGAAATCGGGCATGCCCTTGAATTGCGAGGCGTAGATGCGTTCGCCATAGAACAGTGTCTGCTGCTGGAAGACGAGACCGAGCGAGGCGTTGTTCATCAGGATGATCTTGACGTTGACGTTCTCTTCCGCCGCGGTGACCAGCTCCTGGACGTTCATCAGAATGCTGCCGTCGCCGGTAAAGCAGACGACCGTGCGCTGCGGTTCGGCGAGTGCGGCGCCAATCGCCGCCGGCATGCCGAAGCCCATCGTGCCGAGACCGCCGGAGGTCAACCATTGGCGTGGCCGGCGCAGGGGATACGCCTGGGCAACCCACATCTGGTGCTGGCCAACGTCGGTGGCGATCGTTGCCTCGTCGTCGAGGCAATCAGCCACCGCGCGAATCAGTCCGTAGGGCGTACGCGGGTCGTCGATTCCCGGCATGCGCAGCGGGTGCGCCGCTTTCAACTCGGCGACGCGCGCCAGCCAGTCCTCGCGTTGCCGCTGTTCAATGCCCGGCAAGAGAAGCTGCAAGACCGTCGCCACATCGCCAGCGATGCCGACGTGGGCGGTCTTGATCTTGTCGAGTTCCGATGGGTCGATATCGATATGGATGATTTGCGCTTGCGGACAGAAACCGGCCACCTTGCCGGTCGCCCGGTCGTCGAAACGCGCACCGACGGCGATCAGCAGATCGCATTCGTCGAGCGCCAGGTTGGTACAGCGCGCACCGTGCATACCCAGCATGCCAAGCGACAGCGGGTGATCGACGGGCATCGCGCCGAGCGCCATCAGGGTCATCACGGTCGGCAGGCGGCCGACCTCGGCCAGCTCGACGGCGGCTTCGGCGGCACCCGAATGGACGACGCCGCCACCCAGGTAGAGAATCGGCTTGGCAGCGGCGTTGATCATCGCCGCGGCACGCTCGATCAGCGACGCGGCCGGCGCCGCCGGTCGCTCCGCGCAGCCCGCCGTTGGCCAGGCGCGCACTTCGACGAGCTGATTCTGCACGTCCTTCGGAATATCGACCAGCACTGGGCCGGGACGACCCGAAGCGGCAATCGCGAAGGCGCGCGGAATGACGGAGAGCAGATCCTCGGCGTTGCCGACGAGGAAATTATGCTTGGTGATCGGAATGCTCAGGCCATAGGTGTCGACTTCCTGGAAGGCATCGGTGCCGATCAGGGCTTTGGGTACCTGTCCGGTAATCGCCACCAAGGGAATCGAATCGAGCTTGGCATCGGCGATTGCGGTCAACAGATTGGTTGCCCCGGGACCCGACGAGGCCATGCAGACCGCCGGCACGCCGGTCGCCCGCGACATCCCCTGGGCAATGAAGCCGCCGCCCTGTTCGTGTCGAACCAGCACGTGGCGTATCTGCTCCGACTGCGACAGGGCATCGTAAATCGGCAGAATCGCGCCGCCCGGGATGCCGGTGAGCGTGCGTACACCCTGCCGTTCGAGCAGACGGACGACGATCTGTGCACCGCTCAGGGTTTCAGGTTTTTCCTCGAACAAGGGACTTCTCCTCGACAAATGAAAGCAGCTTCGGTAAGACGGCGTCGCTCCGCGAGGGCGTTCGCGAGCTCGCCGCAACAAGTCAGACGGCGTCTGGGGGATGCTTGTCGGGCGGTCGCGCAGCGGCCGCGCGCAGCGCGCCGAACGCCTTGACAAGCAGCAGCGTCAGCGCTCCGGCGGCAATGCCGACAAGCACTTCCAGCAGCAGCGGCGTCGCCGCTGCGAGCATGCGGCCGATCAGCGGCACGCTGCCGGCCATTGCGCCGGCCAACTCACCCGCCAACTCGCCGGCATGGGCAATCGCATGATGCAGCGGTGCGACGCCGTGCGCCAGAATGCCTCCACCAACCATGAACATGGCGGCCGTCCCGATCACCGTCAGCGCGCGCATCAAGCGCGGTGCAGCGAGCATCAGTGCCTGGCCGATCGCGCGTGCCAGCTTGCTCCGCCAGCCAAGCAGGTACATCCCCAGATCGTCGAGCTTGACGATGCCGGCGACGATACCATAGACGCCGCCGGTCATCAGCAGGCCGATTCCCGCAAGAACCGCGACTTGCGTGGCAAAGGGTGCTTGCGCGACGGTGCCGAGCGCGATGACGACGATTTCTGCGGAAAGAACGAAGTCGGTGCGGATCGCACCCTTGATCTTTTCGGCCTCGATGGCAGCCAGGTCGATGTCGGCGCCGGCCAGCGCAGCGGCGTGCACGCTGGCCGACGCGGCCTCTTCCGCGGCATCCTTGACCGCCGTCCCGGCGCCGTGCTGCAACCACTTGTGGGCCAGCTTCTCAACCCCTTCCAGGCATAGATACAGCCCGCCGAGCATGAGCAGCGGAGTCACCGCCCACGGCGCGAAGCGGCTGATCGCCAAGGCCGCCGGGACGAGGATCAGCTTGTTCTTCAGCGAACCCACGGCGACCGCCCAGACCACCGGCAGTTCGCGTTCGGCGCGCACGCCTGATACCTGCTGGGCGTTCAGCGCCAGATCATCGCCGAGTACACCGGCCGTCTTCTTGGCGGCGACTTTGGTCATCAGTGCGACATCGTCGAGAATTGTCGCGATGTCGTCGATCAGGGTAAGCAGGCTGGCTCCGGCCATCGCAGGTCAGACTCCGGGAAAGGTGGGGACGTGCCGCGGCTGACCGGCGACTGCCAGTCGACACGAGCCGGAGAGCGGGCTAGACACGCGCCGCCTCGGCCGACTTGACGACGAGAATGTCCTCCATTACCAGATACTGCAGGTCGGAGCCGAAGAACATGTCGAGTGCGTCGGCCGGCGAACAGATCATCGGTTCGCCGCGCCGGTTGAGCGATGTGTTGAGAACGACGCCGTTCCCGGTGAGCTTCTCGAGTTCGACCATCAGGTCGTAGTAGCGCGGGTTGAAGCGCCGCTCGAGCACCTGTGCGCGCGAGGTGCCGTCTTCGTGTACGACTTCCGGCACGCGTTGCCGCCAGCCGTCGGCGACGGCAAAAGTGAAAGTCATGAAGGGTGCCGGGTGCGTGCTGCCGAGCATCTGCGGGCCGACGGTGTCGAGCATGCTCGGGCAGAACGGCCGCCAGCGTTCGCGGAACTTGATCTGCGCGTTGATCCGGTCGGCGACGCCGGCAACGCTCGGACAGCCGAGAATCGAGCGTCCGCCGAGGGCGCGCGGACCGAACTCCATGCGGCCCTGGAACCAGGCGACCGGATGACCGTCGGCGAGCAAGCGGGCAACCTGTCGTGGCACGTCGCTCAGGCGCTGGCCAATCGGTCGCGCCGGGTGACGCGCGCAGGCGGCAAGGACGTCTTCATTGCTGAACGCCGGGCCGAGATAGACGTGCTCCATCTTCTCGACGGCGACACCGCGCCGCTGCGAAACGTAGGCGGCGGCGCCGATCGCCGTACCGGCGTCACCCGAAGCCGGCTGGACGAACAACTCACGCACTTCGGGACGGGCAATGATCTTCTGGTTCAGTTTGACGTTCAGCGCCCCGCCACCCGAAAAGGCAAGGCGGCCGGTCTCCCGCAGCAGATCGCCAAGGTAATGGTCCAGCATGCGCAGCGCCAGATCCTCGAACAACTTCTGCATACTCGCCGCGTAGTGGATGTAGGGATCGTCGGCAACATCACCCGAGCGTTTCGGGCCGAGCCAGTCGACCAGTTTCGGTGAAAAGTAGTAGCCCTTGCCCTTTTCCTTGTAACGCCGGAAGCCGACGACGTTGGCATAGGTCGTGTTGACTCGCAGTTCGCCGTTTTCAAAGCTCGCCAGGCGCGAGAAATCGTAGCGGCTCGCGTCACCGTAGGGCGCCATGCCCATCACCTTGTACTCGCCGTCGAGCATCTCGAAACCGAGATACTCGGTGAGCGCACCGTAGAGTCCGCCGAGCGAATCCGGGTCGTAGAATTCCTTGAGCTTGTGGATGCGTCCGTTCTCGCCGTAACCGAAAAAGGTCGTCGCGTACTCGCCCTTGCCGTCGATACCGAGTATCGCCGTCTTCTCGTCAAAGCCCGAGCAGTGATAGGCGCTCGCCGCGTGCGCCAGGTGGTGCTCGACGGGGACGATTTCGGTCTTTCGCAGGTCGAAACCGAGCTGTTGAAGACACCATTCGATACGCTTGCGGTAGCGGTAGAAGCGGCGATTGCCGGCCAGCAGCGCATCGAGCGCGCGCTCCGGGGCGTACCAGTAACGCCGGGCGTAGTGCCAGCGCGCCGGTTCGCTCAGGCTGATCGGCGCAAAAGGGATGGCCACGGCATTGATATCGGTCGGCCGCAGGCCGGCGAAGTCAAGGCAGAACTTGGCCGCTTCGTAGGGCATGCGGTTCTTGGCATGCTTGTCGCGGACGAAACGTTCCTCCTCGGCGGCGGCAAGCAGCCGGCCGTCGACGTAGAGCGCGGCCGAAGGGTCGTGCGTCAGGGCACCGGACAAGCCAAGGAGCGTCAGAGGCAAAATTGAGGTCCAGATCGATCAGGCAAACCGGCCAACCAGCGCGGCAAGGGCAGATGGCCGACAAACGCGTAACTTCGCCAGTATACCCGCTCTGCGCGTCACCACCGACTTGCCGCCGGTTCAGTACGGACGTGCTTCGCCTGCCGGACGCGTCTTGAAACGGCGATGGACCCAATAATACTGCTCGGGCATCGTGCGCACCGCATCTTCTATCCAGGCGTTCATCCGACGCGTATCGGCCACGACATCGTCGCTGGGAAAGTCCGTCCATGGCTCGCCGACCGTCACGACGTAACCCTGTCCTCCCGGCAGAATGCGCGTGACCACCGGGACGACGGCGGCGTCGGCGAGTCGGGCGAGGCGCGCGAGGCCCGGAATGGTCGCCGCCGGCACACCGAAGAAGGGGACGAAGATCGAATCGCGGGCACCGAAATCCATGTCCGGCAGATAGTAGAGCGGGCGACCCGCCTTCATGGCCTTGATGCTCGCACGCACACTGTCCTGGCGCGAGAGCAGCAACTGATCGCCAAAGCGTCGCCGCCCGCGGTACAACAGGCGGTCGAAGACCGGGTCCGATTGCGCGGCGTAGATGCTGGCGCAGTCATAGCGCATGGCGATGCCGATGCCGCCGGCGTCAAGGCCGACGAAATGCGGCGTCAGCATCAGCACCGGCCGGCCAGCCGCGCGCAACTCGCCGATGCGTTCGGCTCCGTCGACCTGCGTCAGGCGAGCCAGGCGCTCCCGGCTGGCCCACCAGAGCAGCGAGCGTTCGAGCAGGCTGCGGCCGAGGACCTTGAAATGCGCCCGAGCCAGGCGCTCGCGCTGTTCGCTGGAGAGCTCCGGAAAACACAGGCGCAGGTTGACCAGAACGATGTGCCGGCGCCGACCGGCGAGGGCGAACAGGGCGACACCCAGAACATGGCCAAGCCGGGCAAGCAGCGCCAGCGGTAGAAAGTGCAGCAGCCAGAGCACGGCGACGAGCAGGCGGCTCAGCATGCGTATCCGGAGTTCAGAGCAGGCCGCTGCCCGGCCTAGCCCGCCGCCCGGGGGCTGCGCGCTGCCGGCGTGCGCATCGTCAGTCCGAGCAGCAGCCAGACGCTGGCGAGCAAGGCGCTGCCCACCCAGACGGCGCTGGCGCCGGCGTATTTGGCAAGAGATCCGCCGACGACACCACCGAGAAACAGGCCGAGCGACTGTGTCGTGTTGTAGACGCCGAGCGCTGCCCCCTTTGCGTGCGGCGGCGCGATGCGCGCGATCAGCGACGGCTGAGTTGCTTCCAGGATGTTGAAAGCAATGAAGAACAGCGTCAGCCAGCAGGCCAGTCCGGCGAGGTCTCGGGCGAAAAAGGCGAAACCCGCGGGCACCGCGATGAGCAGAACGATGGCCGAATTGAAGACCAGCTTCAGCCGGGCGTAGCGCTCGGCGGCGATGATCGCCGGCACCATGACGGCGAATGAGACGAAAAGTGCCGGCAGGTAGACTTGCCAGTGTTCGGCGACTGGCAGGTGGCCGGTGGTCAGCAGCTCGACGGGTAGCAGCACCCACATCGCGGTGAGCATCAGGTGCAGCGCGAAGACGCCGAAGTTGAGGCGCAGCAATTGGCGATCAGCGAGCACCTCGACAAAGCTCTGCCAGGCCGGCTGGCGCGCCACGGTCGGGGCCAGGGGAACGATTCTGACGACGACGACAATGGCGAGCAGAGCGAGGACACCCGTCAGCGAAAAGATCCCGGGCATGCCGATGGCCACGTAGAGCAGCGGGCCGCCGACCATCGACACGGCGAAGACCAGGCCGATCGACGAACCGATCATCGCCATCACCTTGGTCAGGTGCTGCTCGCGCGTAAGATCGGCGGCCAGCGCGGTGACCGCGGCCGAGATCGCGCCGGCACCCTGCAGGACACGCCCGACGATGACGCCGTGGATGTCGCCGGCCAGTGCGGCAACGAAACTGCCGAGGGCGAAGACCAGCAGTCCGAAGACGATCACCGGCTTGCGTCCGAAGCGATCGGACGCCGCGCCGTAGGCGATCTGCAGACACGCCTGGGTGAGGCCATAGCCGCCAAGGGCGGCGCCGACCAGGGCAGCGTCGTTGCCCGACGGCAGGTGTTGCGCATAAATGGCGAAAACCGGCAGAATCAGGAACAGTCCCAGCATGCGCAAGGCAAAGACGGCGGCCAGACTGAGGCCGGCGCGCCGTTCTTCGCGGCTCATACGATCGGTAAACGAGGCGGGCATGGGCTTGCGGGGGGGAATTGGTGCCGGTTGGCGGGATCGCGTATATTAGCAGGTTTGTTGAGGCGCCCCGATGGAGCCTCAGCGGTCGACGAACCAGACGGATCGAACGCGAACGATGATGCTTAAATCAAGGCTTGCTTGGCCAGTGGGCAAATGCGCCGTGCTGTTCGCCGTGCTGCTTGCCGGCAACTCGCCTGGGGCTCTTGCCGAAGACTTCGTGTACGTCGTTCGCACGGGCGACAATCCCTGGAATCTCACCCAGCGCTATCTGAAAAGCATCAGTCTCTGGCCTGCCCTGCAGGAATACAACCAGATCACCGACGCAAAGAGCATGCTACCCGGTCAGCGGCTGCACATTCCACTGCGCTGGCTGCGTCCGACGGCCGCGGTCGCGCAAATCGTCGACCTGCGCGGCGAAGCCGAAATGTTGAGCGCGGGAGAACGCGTCGCCCTGAAGACCGGCATGTCGGTAAGGCTCGGCGCGAGCTTGCGGACGGGACGCGAGAGCAGTCTGGCGATCGAGTACCCCGATGGCAGCCGCAGCTTGCTCGGGCCGGATTCGGAGTTGCGCCTGGTCGATCTGGCGCGCCTGCCGGTCGCCGCGACGCAACAGGTGCGCATCGATCTGAGCCGCGGTCGGCTGGAGAATGCCGTCCAGCGGCAGGCACACCGTGCGGGCGGGCGCTTCGTCATTGAAACACCCGCGGCGGTTGCCGCCGTCCGCGGCACGCGATTTCGCGTCGTCGCGAGCGGCGATGTGCTGCGTGCGGAAACGCTGGAGGGCTCGCTGCTGCTGGCTAACAGCGCCGGTCGGGCGGTCGTCGGTGGCGGCCGGGGTTCGCTGGCGCACGCGGGACGTGCGCCAGCCGGGCCGGTGGCACTGCTCGCCGCGCCGCGGCTCGAGCAACTGCCGGAACGGGTCGACCGCCTGCCGCTGCAATTCGCCTTCCCCGCGGTCCCCGGAGCGCTGCGCTATCGAACGCAAGTAGCGCCGCTGCCTGGATTTGCGGCGGTCGCTTCCGATCACCTGAGCGAGGCGCCGCGTGCCACGAGCTCGGCCGATCTGGCCAATGGCAGCTACCTCATACGGGTTCGGGCGATCGATGCAAACGGACTGGAAGGGCTGGACGCGGACCGACAGGTGGTCATCCATGCGCGCCCCGAGCCGCCGATGATGCGCCAGCCTGGAGCGGACGCAGTCGTCATCGACGAGCATCCGGCGTTTCTCTGGAGCGAAGGCAGCGGACCGAGCGACTATCACTTCCAGCTCGCCAGCGATGCGCAATTTGCCCAGTTGCTGGTCGATGTCGCAGGAATCGCCAGACCACCGTTCGTTGCGCCACAGGCGTTGGCGCTCGGCCAATACTACTGGCGCGTGGCGCGGCGTACGCCGACCGACGGCGAAGGGCCGTTTTCCGACGCGCAGGCTTTTCGCCGACTGCCCGCGGGCCCCGCCGTCGATGCCCCTCAGCAGGCGGGCAACCGGCTCGATTTGCGCTGGCGCGCGAGTGCGGCCGACGAACGCTACCAGGTTCAACTGAGCACCGATCAGACGTTTGCCAGCAGCGTGCTCGAGACTGAAACGAGCCAGCCGGCACTGTCGATCGACAAACCCGCGGCGGGCATCTATTTCGTCCGCGTACGGGCGCTCGCACCGGGTCAGCCGGCAAGCCCGTGGGGTGAGACGCAGAAGATCGAGATCACCCACAACTACTGGCCGATCGTGCTGATCGTTGCCGCGACCCTGCTGATCGTCTTTTGATGGCATATCGGTCGCGTGACTGGCTCGCGCACCGGATCGGCTGGCTGATCATCATCGCGCTGGCCAGCATCGCCGGCTTCGCACAACTCGCGCCGCTGCAACGGCTCGACCTGGTTCTCTACGACGCCCTCGAACCCTTGGTCAGGCCGCCCAGTCCGCCGCCGCAGGCCGCCGTCGTTGCCATCGACGAACGCAGCCTGCACGCCCTCGGCGCCTGGCCATGGCCGCGCAGCGTGCATGCCGAACTGATCGAGCGCCTCAGCGAAGCCGAGGTGGCTGCTATCGGGGTCGCCATTCTGTTCCCGGAAACGGCGCCGGGCGACGAGCGCCTGGCGGCTGCCCTCGCCCGCTCCGGGCGCGTCGTCCTGCCGGTGGCGCCCGCCGGTGTCGACAGCAGCCGCGCCGGCATCAGCGCAATCCTGCCGACGATCGAGCTGATCAGCCACGCCGGCATCGGCCACGTCGACGTTGAAGTCGATCTGGATGGACTGGTGCGCCGTATCTTCCGGCGCGCCGGCCTCGCCAGGCCGGAGTGGCCGGCGCTTTCGGTTGCGGTGCGCGAAGTGGCCGCTGCCGGTGGCGAGGCAACGCCGGCACCAGCCGCGCCCGAGCGTCCGCTCGCCGCGCTGGTGGCGCCCTACTGGGTACGCCAGGACGAGTTGCTGCTGCCCACGCCGGTTGGTGCGGCAAGCGTGCCGACGGTCTCCGCTTTCGACCTGCTGAATCGAAGCGAGAGCGCGGCGGGTTTGCGCGGAAAAGCCGTCTTTCTTGGCACGACGGCACTCGGTCTGGCGGCTTCGCTGACCACCCCGAGTGCCGCCGGCCCGATGACGGCGGTCGAGTTTCACGCCCGCGCCTACGAAGCCCTGCGCAGCGGCCTGACTTTCCAGACGGCGCAGCCGCTCGTTACGCTGCTGTTTACCGTTTCTACGCTCGCTCTCGCCCTGCTTGTCCAAGTCTTGCGCTGTACGCGCTCGGTGAACACTGCCGGCATGCTCCTTGTTGTCGCGCCGATGGCGAGCGCCACCCTGCTCGCGACGACACAAATCTGGGTGCCGCCGGCGGCGGCGATGGTCGGCCTGGCGATGGGCATGCTGTGGTCGCTGTCACTCCAGCTGAAGCGCGCCCGCCGCGCGCTGCGGCGCGTCCGCCTGAACGCCGACGCGACGCTGCGCTCGATTGCCGAAGCGGTGTTGACGGTCGATGGCGAGGAACGGGTCGTCTACCTCAACCCGGTAGCTGAACAGTTGGCCGGCGTCGAGCTGAACGCGGTGCGCGGACAGACCTTGCGCAACTTGCTTGCGACTTGCTCCGACGACGCTCAGCGGATCAGCGACACGCTGGCCACCTGCCGCGACAAGCAAAGCACGGTACGGATCAGCGAGCCGCTCGCCTGGCGCTCGCCTGACGGCCAGCTTTGTTCCTTGCGCGCAACCTTGGCGCCGGTCGGCAACGGTCGCCAGGGGTTTGTCCTGGTGTTCAACGATGTGACCGACACGCTGGCCTTCACCTCGCGCCTCGAGCACCAGGCGACGCACGATCCCTTGACCGGTCTGCCCAACCGTACCCTCCTGCTCGACCGGCTACGGCGGACGCTGACGCGTTCGCGGCGCTCGGGCAAGATGGTCGCCGTCCTCTTCGTCGACCTCGACCGATTCAAGCGCATCAACGACAGTCTCGGGCATCCGACGGGCGATTACGTGCTCAAGGTAGTCGCCGATCGCCTGGCGAACGCGGTTCGCGCTGAGGACACGGTCGCCCGCTGGGGTGGCGATGAGTTCATCGTTCTGATCGACGGTGCCAGCGACCGCGCGGCGATCACCGCCGTGGCGAGCAAGATCCACGAACTGCTCGAACGCGAAATGGCGAGCGAGGACGACGACGGTCTGGTCGTTTCCGGAAGCATCGGCGTGAGCATTGGCCCGCAGGACAGCAACGACGCCGATCACCTGTTGTCGATGGCGGACAAGGCCATGTATCGCGTCAAGCGCAGCGGCGGCGACGCCTTCGCCTTCTATTCGGCCGAGATGAACACCTGGTCGCGCGAGCGGCTGGCGATCGAGACGGCCTTGCGCCGGGCGCTGGTGAATCGGGAGTTCGAACTCCATTATCAGCCGCAGATCGAGGTGGCCAGCGGGCGTCTGGTGGGCCTCGAGTCGCTCATTCGCTGGCGTCAGCCGGGCATTGGCCTGGTGCGGCCCGACGCCTTCATTCCAGCGGCCGAAGAAAGCGGCCTGATCCGCAGCATCGGCGAGTGGGTGATCCAGGAAGCAGCGTCGCAGGCTGCGCGCTGGGCCGCCGAAGGGCTGCACGTCGTGCCCTTGGCGGTGAATGTTTCGGCGCGGCAATGTGCCGACATGGCCATCGTCGAAGTGATTGGCCAGGCGCTGGCGACCAGCCGGATCAGCCCGGCCAGCCTGAAGATCGAGGTGACCGAGTCGACCGCGATGCACAACGTCGATTTCGTCGCCACACTGTTGGCAAGCATTGCCCGCCTGGGTGTCCGGGTTGCCGTGGACGACTTTGGCACCGGCTATTCGTCGCTCTCTTGTCTGAAGCGTTTCCCGATCTCCGAACTGAAGATCGACCGCAGCTTCGTCGCCGGGATCGCGCAGAACAGCGACGATGCGGCGATCGTACGCGGCACGATCGCCTTGGCGCACGGCATGGGCATGACGGTGGTTGCCGAAGGCGTCGAGAACGAAGCACAGCTTGCCTTTCTTGCCGGTCACAGCTGCGACATCGCGCAGGGCTACCATTTTGCCCGACCGTTGCGAGCCGACGAGATCAGGTGCTGGCTGAGTCTTGCCCAGCCGCGTGCCGGTGAAGCCGACGGCTGACAGCGAGATCCTCGCGCAGCGCAAGCAGACGATCGAGCCGGAAATCACATCGTTGACGCCTGTTGATCGGCCCACCTATACTGCGCCGCCTGTCGACGGGCTTGCTTCCCGCGATTCTCCCCTCCTGCACTGCGCAGGTTTGCTGAAGCCGCGTCGCGGCGACCCATCATGGACGAAACGAAGCTGATCAGGATCCGCGGGGCGCGCACGCACAACCTGAAGAACATCAACCTCGACCTGCCGCGCAACCGCCTGGTCGTGATTACCGGTCTGTCGGGCTCGGGCAAGTCGTCGCTCGCCTTCGACACGCTTTACGCAGAAGGCCAGCGGCGCTACGTCGAGTCCTTGTCCGCTTACGCCCGGCAATTTCTCCAGCGCATGGAAAAGCCGGATGTCGATCTGATCGAAGGCCTCTCGCCGGCCATCTCGATCGAGCAGAAAGCAACCAGCCACAATCCGCGGTCGACGGTCGGCACGGTGACCGAAATCCACGATTACCTGCGCCTGCTCTACGCGCGCGCCGGTACGCCCTACTGCCCCGAGCACCAGCAGCCGCTTGCCGCGCAGACCGTTGCGCAAATGGTCGACCACGTTCTGGCGTTGCCCGAGGGCACGCGGGTGATGATCCTGGCACCAGTCGTCGCCAATCGCAAAGGCGAGCAGAGCGAGCTGTTCGCCGAACTGCGCGCGCAGGGTTTCGTACGCCTGCGGGTCGACGGCGAGATCTACGAAATGGACGCGCTACCGAAGCTCGCCAAGACGCACAAGCACAGCGTAGACGTCGTCGTCGATCGCCTGCGCGTGCGCGACGACATGCGTCAGCGCCTGGCCGAATCGTTTGAAACCGCCTTGCGCCACGCCGACGGACGCGCCATCGCGCTGGAAATGGACAGCGCGCACGAACACCTGTTCTCCGCCCGCTTCGCCTGTCCGGCATGCACCTACTCGCTGTCCGAACTCGAGCCGCGCATCTTCTCGTTCAACAGTCCGCTCGGTGCCTGCCCGCAATGCGACGGCCTCGGCGTGATTCAGTTCTTCGACCCGAAACGGATTGTCGCGCACCCCGAGCTATCGCTCGCCGCTGGTGCGATCCGCGGCTGGGATCGGCGTACGCCGTTCTACTTTCAGATGCTCTGCGCGCTCGCCGAGCACTACGACGTGGCCGTCGACACACCGTATCGCGAGCTGCCGGAGAACTTCCGGCAAGTCATTCTCTACGGTTCCGGGCGCGAGGAGCTGCCGTTTCGCTACGTCAACGAGCGCGGCCAGACAAGCGTCCGGCGGCACAGCTTCGAAGGCATCGCCGTCAACCTCGAGCGGCGCTACCGGGAGACCGATTCGCACACCGTGCGCGAAGAACTCGCGCGCCTGATCAGCAATCGGGTCTGCCCGGCCTGCGCCGGCAGCCGCCTGCGCGAAGAAGCGCGCAATGTGCGCGTCGGCGCGCAGGGCCTGGCACGCACGCTGCACGAAATCAGCCGTCTGCCGCTGGCTGCCGCGCGCGAGTATTTTCTCGCCCTGCAGCTCCCGGGCAACAAGGCGCAGATCGCCGAGAAGGTGCTCAAGGAAATCGGCAGCCGCCTGCAATTCCTGATCGATGTCGGACTCGACTACCTGTCGCTCGACCGCTCGGCCGAAACGCTGTCCGGCGGCGAGGCGCAACGCATCCGGCTCGCCTCGCAGATCGGTTCCGGCCTGACCGGCGTCATGTACGTCCTCGACGAGCCGTCGATCGGCCTGCACCAGCGCGACAATGCCCGCCTGCTGAAGACCTTGCAGCACCTGCGCGACCTCGGCAACACGGTGATCGTCGTCGAGCACGACGAAGACGCGATTCGCCACGCCGACTACGTCGTCGACATCGGACCGGGTGCCGGCGTGCACGGCGGCTTCATTGTTGCCGAGGGCAGTCCGGCCGCGATCATCGGCAATCGGGCTTCGCTGACCGGCGATTACCTTGCCGGCCGCCGCCGGATCAGCCCACGTGACCAGCGCCGGCCACCGCAGGCGGACCGGATGCTGAGGATCGTCGGCGCGCGCGGCAACAACCTGAAGAACGTCACGGTCGACCTGCCGCTCGCCCTGTTCACTTGCGTTACCGGCGTATCCGGCTCGGGCAAATCGACCTTGATCAACGACACGCTGTACGCCGCCGCTGCGCGCCGCCTCTACGGCTCGACCGGAGAACCCGCTGCGCACGACGAGATCGTCGGTCTCGAGCAGTTCGACAAGGTGATCAACGTCGATCAGAGTCCGATCGGCCGCACGCCGCGCTCCAACCCGGCGACCTACACCGGCCTTCTGACACCGATCCGGGACCTTTTTGCCGGCGTCCCCGAGGCACGCTCGCGCGGCTACGCAGCCGGGCGCTTTTCCTTCAACGTCAAGGGCGGACGTTGCGAAGCCTGCCAGGGCGACGGCGTTCTCAAGGTCGAAATGCACTTTCTGCCCGACGTCTATGTACCCTGTGACGTCTGCCGCGGCCAGCGCTACAACCGCGAAACGCTGGAGATCAGGTACAAGGGAGAGAATATCCACGAGGTACTGCAGATGACGGTGGAAACGGCGCACGAATTCTTTGCTGCCGTACCGGTCGTGGCACGCAAGCTGCAGACCCTGGTCGATGTCGGCTTGAGCTACATCACGCTCGGTCAGGCGGCAACCACGCTGTCCGGCGGCGAAGCGCAACGCGTCAAGCTGGCGCTCGAGCTGTCCAAGCGCGACACCGGCAAGACGCTCTACATTCTCGACGAGCCGACGACCGGCCTGCATTTCCAGGATATCGAAATGTTGTTGCGAGTTCTCCATCGCCTGGTCGATCACGGCAACACGGTCGTCGTCATCGAACACAATCTCGATGTGGTGAAGACGGCCGACTGGCTGATCGACCTGGGTCCGGAAGGCGGCGACGGCGGCGGTCGCCTGCTCGCTGCAGGCACACCCGAGCAAATCGCGAGCATTGCCGAAAGTCATAGTGGGCGCTTCCTGGCGCCACTGCTGGCGCGGCGCTGAGCGCCCCGTGGACCGGCTTGCTGCAGCGCGGAAAAATTCTGCTGACTCGCCCAATTCCATGCCAGAATTCGCGGCTAAATCGTTTTGCTTCCTTTGCCGCCCCTGAAATGCCAGAATTGAAGGTTTGCAGGGCATCCAACCACCACAGGAGACATCATGAACAAATCTGAATTGATCGACGCGCTTGCTGCCCGCACTGAACTCTCCAAAGCGACCTGTGCGAAAGCGCTGGATGCGGTGATCGACACGATTGTCGAAACAGTTGCCGAGGGCGAAACGGTCACACTGGTGGGTTTCGGCTCGTTCAGAGCCAGCGGGCGCGCCGCACGCGAAGGGAAGAACCCGAAAACTGGCGCCAAGATCATGATTCCGCAGACGACGGTACCCAAGTTCGCAGCAGGCGCCGGCTTCAAGGCAAAAGTTGCCGGGAAGGACGAGTAAGCCAACCGTGCGCGTCTACGCCCCCGGCGGCGCCCGATTTCCCGTCGTGCCATCACGGCGGTAGAAAGGGCAGGTCCTCCGGGGTTGTCTTCTCTGCCCCTGGCGGCGAGCTGGCGCCGAGCAGCGCACACTGGATCGGACGATCGGCCCGCCTACTCGGGCAGCAACAAATGGAAAGCCGCGCCACTGGTGTTGGCCAGTTCGACGCGGCCGCACCGTCCATTGTTGCAGTGCAAGGCAGCCACGCAGTCGGCGAGATACAGACCGAGACCGGTGCCTTCCCGGCTGAGCGGCCAACTGCCGGCAGCACGCGCGAGGACTTGCGGCGGGTAGCCCGGCCCATCGTCACACACCCCGAAGTCCAACCAGCCAGCGCGCGTGCGCGCGCCGATGACGACCTGCCGGCGGGCGTAACGCAGCGCGTTGTAGATCGCGTCGCGGACGACCATGCGAATCAGGTGTTCATCGTAAAACCATAGTTCGGGGGCGCGTTCGAGGTCGGCGCTGATCGTCAGAGCAGTCTGCTGACGAACTTCAGCGACCAGTTCGCCGACCAGGTCGGCCGGTGTGCACGCCCCGATGTCGGCCGCGAGTTGCCCTTTTTCCGCCTTGTAGCAGGCGAGCAGGCGACTGAGCGTGGCGGCCGCCTCCAGCGCATCGCGCAGCGTCTCGCGATCGCCTCTGGCTTCAGCACGCGCGGCGAGAATCGCCAGGCGGTTCTTGACGCCATGCACGGTGAGGGCAGCAAGGTCGACGAACTGCATGCCTATTCGCTGCGTGCGTACTTGCTGCGAATCTGCTCGACCAGCGAGGCGATTTCGGCGAGCTTCGGGTGGTCTGGCTGTTGCGCCTGAACGGCTTGCTGGAAGCCTTGCGCCGAGCGCAGTTTTTCGCTGTCGAGACCGTTGCGGAGGATGTCGAGATAGACCACGAGCGCTGCATTGGCCATGATCTGCAGGTTGGTCGGCAGGCGATGGGCGGCCTCGCACAGCATCTCGCCAGCCGCTGCGACATCGCCTGCCTTGGCGCGTCGCACCGCTTCGTTGTTGAGCTGGACGATTTCACGAATGCTGTCGGCGACCAGTTGTTCGGCCAGTTCGGGCGCGCCATTGTCGCGCAGGACGGCGGTGATGCGGGCATGCAGTTGCTTCGCCTCGGGATTGCCCTGCACCAGCCGGCGCAGGATGCTCTGCGCCGAGTCCTGCCGGCCAGCCAGCAGACAGGCGCGCGCCAGGTTGAGCGCAGCGTCGTCGGTGAGCGCCGCCGGGTCCGCCTGCAGCGCACGTTCGAGTGCAGCGGCAGCCTTTTCTGCATTTCCGGCCTTGCGCTGCGCGATGGCTTCGACTGCCGCCAGCAGTGGATCGGCCGCCGCGTCCTTGCCGGTCGCGCGCGCTTCTTCGAGCAGGCCGACCGCCTTTCCCGCTTCGCCGATTTCGCAATAGGCGTTGCCAAGACGCGCAAAGTCTGCTGTTTCGCGCAGCGGTGAGTGGCGAGTCTTCCTGATCACCTGGCCGAGCGCCTGTTCGACGCGCGCGAAATCGCCCTTCTGTTCGGCGACCGCGGCGATCGAACGCTGCCGGGCGAGCGAATTCGGCGAAACCAGGCACGCCTTGTCGAGGATCTCGATTGCCGCATCGCTGTCGCCGCTGTCCTGATGCAACTTGCCGAGCAGATCGTAGGCAGCGGTCAGTTTGGGCGCTTCCGTGATCAACTCAGCGAGAAGCTGTTTTGCAGCGTCGGCGCCGCCCTGCTGCTGCAGCGCGCGCGCCAGACCGAGTTTCGCCCAGGGCAGAGAACGCATGCTGAGGACCTGCCGGTAGAAGGCGATCGCACTTTCCGCCTGTCGGCCCTGAACCAGCGCATTCCCCTTGATGCGCAGAGCGTCGACCAGGTAGCGGTCGCGCGCGGCGATGATTTCATCGCAGGCGCTGACCGTTCCGCTCCAGTTGCCGGCATCCTGAAACTGGTCGATACGGGCCAGGCGGCGCTTGCGCTCGAGCAGTCGTTCAAGGCGCTGGCGCAGCGTATCGGCGGTAAAAGGTTTGAGCAGATAGTCGTCGGGCAGGCATTCGGCAGCCGTGACGACGCTTTCGTAGCCCTTTTCCGCCGTGACCATGATGAATAGCACGCCGCGCCCAATGATCCGGCGGGTACGCAGGTATTCGAGGAACTGCTGGCCGTCGGTGCCGCCGCCGAGATAGAAGTCGCAGAGGATTACGTCCACGCTGCTGACGCTGAGTTTCTGCAGGGCGTCGCGCACCGAGGCCGCGGTCGTCACCTGCTCGCAGCCCAGGCTGCCGACCTGGCTACGCAGCGAACTGCGCATTTCCGCCTGGTCGTCGAGGATCAGGAAGCGCTTGTCGCTGTACGGGGTCTGCTGGGCCATGTGCGCGCGGGTCTACGCTGGTGAGGCAAGGGGGTGGTGGACAAGGCGATTCAGACGCAGCCAGCGCATCTACCCGCACTGCCCGCCGCTGTTTGCACCAGTCATCGATCAATTATAAGCGCAATCCGCCACCATACCGTGCGCGTTGGTGCTGCTGCGGGCGGCCGGGTCCTGCCGGTAAAAGGTGGCGAGCTGGGCGTAGAGCGCGGGATACTCGCTGCGCAGGACGAGGGGGACCTCGAAAAAGGCCTCGCTCATGACCGCGAAGAACTCGCCGCGGTTTTCCGCCGCGTAGGCGTCGAACGGCAGGTCGGCGACGTCCCCGTGAGCCGCCTCGACACGTGCCGCGAAGTCTTCGTAGGCGGCGAGCAGAACGCCTTCCCAATCGCTGCGCGACAGACCGGCGGGCAGTGGCGGCACACCGTCGGCTTCACCGTTCAGCATGTCGAGCTTGTGCGCAAACTCGTGGATGACGACGTTGTATCCGCTGCCAGCCATCTGCGCGTCGCGCCAGGAAATGAGCAGCGGACCACCGCTCCACGCTTCGCCCGAGGCGCGTTCGTCGTACTCGTGAACGACGCCGAATTCATCTTCGACGCTGCGCGGGATGACGAATTCATCGGGATAGACGATCATCCCGACCCAGCCGCGGTAGTAGTCCAGGCCGAGTTCGAGGATCGGCAGGCAGCCTTGCGCGGCAATCGAAACGCACATCTCGTCGTTGAGGGCAACGCCGCCGACCGGAGTGAATTCCTTCTTCGAGAGGAACTCGCGCGTCAGCCGGCGCAAACGCTCCTGCTCCTCGCCGTTCAGCACAGCGAGAAAGGGCAGCGAGCCGACGACACGCTGCCAGACACGGTCGGGAATGGGCGCGGTGAGCGGGCGGTTGCGCCACCAGGCAAGAAGCTTGTCGATCATCGGCGTTTTGTCTCGGGAAGAATTGTCGTCAGATAGATTCCGCTGAAGATCAGGCCGATGCCGATGGCGTGGTAGGCCTGTGGGCGTTCGCCGAGGAAAATCGCGGAAAGGATGGTGCCAAACACCGGCATCAGGTGCAGGAAGAGACTGGCCCGGTTGGCACCGACTTCACCAACGGCACGGTTGTAGAAGACGTAGCCGAGAAAGCCGGGAAAGATTCCGGTATAGGCGATGCCGGCGAGCGACCCGGCGGAAACGACGATCGTTTGGCCCTGAGCAATCTCCCAGGCATAGGCCGGAGCGAGGACGCACAGCCCGACGCCGGTCAGGGCGGCGAGCAGCAGCATCGGGTCGACCCCCGCCGGCCGCCACTGCAGGCCGATGGTGTAGAAAGCCCAGGTGAACACCGCGCCGAGCATCCAAAGGTCGCCGACGTTCGGACTCAGCGTGGCAAGCGTCTGCAGTTCGCCGCGGCAGACGATGCTGCTGACGCCGACGAACGAGACCAGGACGCCCAGCCATTCGAAAGGCTGCAGATGCTTGTTCAGCAGTGCCCAGGAGAGGGTGATCGTGGCGATCGGGATAAACGAGTTGATCAGAACGGCATTGGTCGCCGGCGTGTAGTTGAGGCCGATATAGGCCAGCGTGTTGTAGCCGCCGACGCCGAGCAGGCCGAGGATGACAACCGCCGGCCAGGCGCGGCGCAGCAGCGGCCACTGCTGCCGCAGGTGCGGCAAGGCGAGCGGCAGGACGAGCAGGAAAGCGATTGCCCAGCGCCAGAACGCCAGGCTAAGCGGCGGCACCTGGCCGCGCAGCGCTCGCCCGAGCACCATGTTGCCCGACCAGAAGAGCGTCGTCAGCGCGAGCAACAGGTAAGGGTGGCGCAATCGGTCAAGCATCGCAGGCGAATGGCAGGCAGGAGCAGCAAAGGGCGCATTATGCCTGAGAGGCTGGTCGGAAAACGCCGTCAGGACTGTGCGCACCGCGCGTGCCGATCGTGGCCTCGCCCGCCACCCGCACTTTTCGCAGCCGGCCGCCCCTCCATTGTCTTATATCAGGATTATTCGCTTGCCTAGCCCTTATAATCGTCCAATGGTCTCCGTTACGCACTCGGTCGCCGCGCAGAGCGGCCTCGAACATTCTCTCCGGACACTCGCCGAAGGACTGGCGGCGGATGATGTCGCCCGCTTGCGGCAGGCGGTCGACCTGGCGCAGGCGGTGTACGACGACCGTCGCCTGGGCAGCGACGAAGGCATCTGGGACCACGCCTTGGGCATGGCGCTGATCGTCGCCGGCCTGAAGCTCGACGCCGATGCGCGCGTCGCCGCACTGCTTTTTGCCGTACCGGCCTTGCTCGAACGGGGTGTGGCGCTGCTCGAAGCGGATTTCGGTAGCGGCGTCTCCCGTCTGGTCGACGGGATCTCGCGGCTCAACCGGCTGCGACCGATCGCGCGCGGCTTTGCCGCGACGAACAGCGAGAAGAACGCGCAGGAAACGAAGGCACAGGTCGAGATTCTGCGCAAGATGCTGCTCGCCACCGTCGAGGACATTCGCGTCGTCCTCCTGCGCCTGGCTTCGCGGACGCAGACGCTGCGCCACTTTGCCGCCGAACCCGACGACCTGCGCGTGCCGGTTGCGCGCGAGACGCTGGAACTGTATTCGCCGCTGGCCAACCGGCTCGGCGTCTGGGAACTGAAGTGGGAACTGGAAGACCTCGCCTTCCGCTTCCTCCACCCCGAAATTTACAAGGACATTGCGCGTCATCTGGACGAGAAGCGCGCCGAGCGCGAACTTTTCATCAGCGCGGCGACCGATCGCTTGAAAAGCGAGCTGGCCGCAGCCGGCGTGCTGAACGCCGAGGTCTATGGGCGGCCGAAGCACATCTACAGCATCTGGAACAAGATGCGCCGCAAGGCGGTCGATTTCTCGCAGGTATACGACGTGCGCGCGTTGCGTGTGATCGTCGACCAGGTCAAGGACTGCTACACGGCGCTCGGCATCGTGCACCACATCTGGTCGCCGATTGCCCACGAATTCGACGACTACATCGCGCATCCGAAGGGTAACGACTACCGCTCGCTGCATACCGCGGTGCATTGCCCGGACGGCCGCGCGCTGGAAGTGCAGATTCGCACGCGCGAAATGCATCGACACGCCGAACTCGGCGTCGCTGCGCACTGGCGTTACAAGGAAGGCGGCCGGGTGTCGCCGGAGGACCGCTACGACGAGAAGATCGCCTGGTTGCGGCAGTTGATCGTCTGGCGCGACGAAGTGGCCGACTCGTCGGACTGGATCAGACACTACAAACAGGCAGCGTTCGACGAAACGGTCTACGTCCTCACCCCGCAGGGGCGCGTCATCGACCTGCCGCGCGGCGCCACGCCGGTCGATTTCGCTTACCGCGTGCATACCGACGTCGGTCATCGCTGTCGCGGCGCCAAGGTCGACGGCACGCTCGTTCCACTCAATACCCAACTCGCCACCGGACAGCGAGTCGAGATCGTTCTCGCCAAATATGGTGGGCCTTCGCGCGATTGGCTCAATCCGCAACTTGGCTATCTGTTTACGCACCGCTCGCGGGTCAAGGTACGCCAGTGGTTTGCCGCCGCGGCGCTGGCGGAGACGCTGGCCGAAGGACGCGCCATCGTCGGCCGCGAGTTGCAGCGCCTCGGGCAGAGCGGCTACAGTATCGACGAACTGGCCGGACGGCTCGGCTTTGCCCAAACGGACGATCTGTTCATCGCGCTGGCACGCGCCAAGCTCAGCCTGCGCCAGTTGCAGGCCGCGCTACGCGGTGGCGAAGTGCTGCCCGACGAACAGGCGGCCGACGAACTGGCGGTGCGCGAGCAGCGCGACAGCGATGTGGCCGAAAAAGGGATCCTGATCGTCGGTGTCGATCGCCTGCTGACGCAACTCGCGCGCTGTTGCAAGCCGGTACCGCCCGACCCGATCGTCGGCTTCGTCACGCGCGGGCGCGGCGTCTCGGTGCACCGCCTCGATTGCAGCAACTTCGAGAACATGCGCCACATGCACCCGGAGCGCGTCATCGAGACGAGTTGGGGTACGAAGGCAGAAGGGCTGTTTGCGGTGGACATCGTGATCGAAGCACGCGATCGGCAGGGGCTGCTGCGCGACGTCTCGGATGTACTGTCGCGCGAGAAGATCAACCTGATCGCGGTCAACACGCTCTCGCGCCAGGGTGAGGCGCGCATGGGCTTTACTGCCGAAGTCGGCAGCACCGCCCAGCTCAACCGTACGCTGGCCCTGCTGCACGATGTTCCCGGCGTCGTCGACGTGCGCCGCGCCTGACTCCTCCGTCAACCCATTCTTCATCGCCGATGGCCGATACTGGCGCTTTTCCGGCGCCAGGAAGCGGTCAGGCAAGGCGCCGGCGAGGCCCCCACGTCTGGACCCCGGGCCGGCCAGCCGTTACTTTCACGCCTTGAGCAGTTCGATCAGCTCGCTTTGCGAGGAATGCGGGCTGCTGCGTGAGCCGCGCCGCTGGTGGTATGTTCCATCCGAGGCGAGTTCCCAGGCGAGGACGTTGTCGGTCAGGTAGATCTGCAATCCTTCCGCGATAACCCGCCGCTTGAGCTTGCGGTCGAGCACCGGAAATGCCAGTTCGATGCGCCGGAAGAAGTTGCGCTCCATCCAGTCGGCACTCGACAGGTAGACCTTCTCTTCGCCACCAGCGTAGAAGTAGAAGACACGGTGGTGTTCGAGCTGCCGACCGATGATCGAGCGCACGCTGATGTTCTCGGAGA
>NZ_JAVMKF010000061.1:0-7453 GCF_031732815.1 Accumulibacter sp.
GTCCGATCATGGCGTTGCGCAAGCAGTACGGCGAGCGCTTCGAGAAGACGCACGGCGTGCGCCTGGGTTTCATGGCTTTCTTCGTCAAGGCAGCGGTCGCCGCCTTGCAACGCTTCCCGGTGCTCAACGCCTCAGTCGACGGCAGCGACATCGTCTATCACGGCTACATCGACATCGGTATCGCCGTGGGCAGTCCGCGCGGCCTCGTCGTTCCGATCCTGCGCGACGCTGACCAGATGACTTTTGCCGACATCGAAAAGAAGATCGGCGAGTTCGGTGTCAAGGCCAAGGATGGCAAGCTGTCGATGGAAGAATTGACCGGTGGAACGTTCTCGATTTCCAACGGTGGCGTTTTCGGTTCGATGCTCTCGACGCCGATCATCAATCCACCGCAGTCCGCGATCCTCGGTATCCATGCGACCAAGGATCGGCCGGTTGTCGAGAACGGGCAGGTTGTCATTCGCCCGATCAACTACCTGGCCATGTCTTACGATCACCGGATCATCGATGGCCGCGAGGCCGTGCTCGGGCTGGTGACGATGAAGGAGGCGCTGGAGGATCCGGCTCGCCTGCTGCTCGGCGTCTAACGCCTCACTTCAGGGCACGGAGAAGCCCAGGGCAGTACTCTGTGCGACCTTCGTGCCTGCGTGTCTCTGCGCTTGGAAAGGGAATTTGTCATGTCCAAACAATTCGACGTTCTCGTGGTTGGTGGCGGTCCGGCGGGCTATGTTGCCGCCATTCGGGCAGCGCAACTCGGCTTCAGTGTGGCCTGCTGCGAATCGAACGCCTACGCCGACCCGAAAGGCGAGCCGCGTCTCGGCGGTACCTGCCTGAATGTCGGCTGCATCCCCTCGAAAGCGCTGCTGCATACCTCGCACCTCTTCGAAGAAGCCGGTCACAGCTTTGCCGAGCAAGGCATTTGTGTCGGCGCACCGAACATCGACGTCAGCCGGATGATCGGGCGCAAGAATGGCATCGTCAAGCAACTGACCAGCGGCATCAAGGCGCTGTTCAAAAAGAACAAGGTTACCTTGCTTGCCGGTCATGCTGCCTTCGTCGAGCGCAAGGCTGGAGCGAGCAGCGAAGTCTGGCAGATGCGGGTCGGTGAGACCCTGGTCGAGGCCAGGCAGGTCATTCTGGCCACCGGCTCGAAGGCACGTCACCTGCCCGGCGTTCCGGTCGATAACGAGATCGTCTGCGATAACGTCGGTGCACTCGACATCGACGCCGTTCCGAAGCGGCTGGCGGTTATCGGTGCCGGCGTCATCGGGCTCGAGATGGGCAGTGTCTGGCGCCGGCTGGGTTCAGACGTTACGCTGCTCGAAGCACTACCCGAGTTTCTCTCGCTGGCCGACCTCGATGTCGCCAAGGAAGCCGCCAAGGTCTTTGCCCGGCAGGGTCTGAAGATCGTCACCGGAGTCACGATCGGCGAAGTCAGGGTCTCGCCGACTGGCGTCTCGCTCGATTACACTGACAAGGACGGGAACCCACAAAAGCTCGACGCCGATCGCCTGATCGTCTCGATCGGCCGCGTGCCGAATACCGATGGCCTGGGCGGCGAGAAGGTCGGCCTGCAGATCAATGCACGCGGGCAGATCGAGGTGGACGCGCACTGCCGGACGAATCTGCCCGGCGTCTGGGCGATCGGCGATGTCGTTGCCGGTCCGATGCTGGCGCACAAGGCGATGGAAGAAGGCGTCATGGTGGCCGAACTGATCGCTGGACAAGCCGGCCACTGCAATTTCGAGACGATCCCATGGGTGATCTACACCAGTCCGGAAATCGCCTGGGTTGGCCGCACCGAGCAGCAACTGAAGGCCGACGGAATCGCTTACAAGGCGGGGAAGATTCCCTTCGCGGCCAACGGTCGCGCACTCGGCATGGGCGATCCTACCGGTTTCGTCAAGGTCCTGGCCTGCGCCACGACCGACCGTATTCTTGGCGTTCACATCATCGGCGCCAACGCTTCGGAGCTGATCTCGGAGGGCGTCGTGGGCATGGAGTTCGGCGCTGCCGCGGAAGACTTGGCGCGCATCTGTCACGCCCACCCGACGCTCTCGGAGGTGGTGCACGAAGCTGCGCTGGCGTGCGACAAGCGGCCACTGCACTTCTGAGCGGGCGATTCTTGTTTGCTTCGCCGCACTGACGGCTGTCGCTCTTGGAGGGAATGCAACCCGTCCTGATCGTGCGCAGCAGACTCCATCGCCCGCCGGTCGTCGCCGACCCTGTCGTACGCAGCGAATTGATCGAAAGGCTCGAAGCCGGCCGCCAGTTGCCGTTGACGGTGATTTCGGCGCCAACCGGTTATGGCAAGACGCTGCTCGTTTCCCACTGGGTGGGCGGACGGGTGCCCGCCGCGGCTTGGCTTTCGCTGACGCGCGAGGAAAACGACCCGCTGCGTTTCGTCGCCTATCTGGTTGCGGCGGTGCGTACCGTCGTCGCCGATGCTTGCCAGGAAACGCGGTGCTGCCTGGAGCAGGGGCAGCCGCCGCTGGCCGTCGTCGGCGGGCTGCTGAACAACGACCTGGAAGCGCTCAGCGAGCCGCTGCTGGTCGTCCTCGACAACTACCAGTTGATCGAATCACGCGCAACGCACACCTTGCTGGACGGTCTGCTGGCGCACCCGCCAGGCGCACTGCGCCTGATCATCATCAGCCGCCGCGAGCCACCCTTGTCGCTCGCCACCTTGCGTGTTCGTGGCCTGCTGTGTGAAGTCCCGGGGCGCCTCTTCGAGTTCAGCGCGCAACAATGCATTGATCTGATCGAGCGCTGCGCTGGTCGCTGTCTGAGCGACGCGGAAAAGGTTCGCGCGCACGAGTGCACTGAGGGCTGGCCAGTTGGCGCGCGCCTAGTCGGGATGGCGTTACGCCACGGTGGCCGACTGGACGATCGGGCGCCTGCGCTGAACGATGGGCTGCACTGGATCGACGCGTATCTGCGCGAAGAGATCATGGCACCGCAAGCGGATGAGATCCGTCAGGGCTTGCTGGCGTCGGCGCTTGTCAGCCGCTGTTGCGCAGACCTCTACTCTGCCCTGGTCGGCGAAAACGGCGCGACGGACACTTCGGGTTCGCGCACCGAGGCGTTTCTGCGCGCCACCCGAGGCGGTGACGTGCCGCACTTGACGGTCGACGGCGAAGGCAAGTGGTTTCGCTATCACTCTCTGTTTCGCGGCTTCCTGTTGCGCCAGTTGTCCGAGTTCTGCTCAGTGCAGGCGATCACACAACTGCACTGGCGCGCCGCCGCCTGGTGGGAAGCGCATGGCGAAATGGCGGAAGCTGTACGCCATGCGCATGCCGCCGGCGGTGATAGCGCGGCTGCACGCCTGCTGCTCACTCATGCCGAAGCGTTGCTCGAGCGCCATCGGCGGCACGAACTGGCGCGCTGTTTGCGTTTGCTGTCGCTCGACGCGGTCGAGCAGACTCCAGCGCTGCTCCTGCTCAAGGCCTGGCTGATGCATCATCAGGGGCGGCACGTTGAAACCCCGCTGGTCCTTGACCGCATCGACGCCCTGCTCGGCGCCGACGATGCCGCTGGCGTCGTTCCTTCCGCCGAGCTGATTGGCTTGCCAGGTAGCGTGACGGCGCTACGCAGCGTGCAGTCCTACCTCGACGGTCAGGCGGGCAAGGCAATTGACTACGCCGAGCGCGCACTCGCGCAACTGCCAACCGACTGCCGGCATGCGCGCGTACTCGCGCAGAGCGTGCTTGCCGCAGGCCGGCAGATGAGCGGCGATCTACCTGCTGCGCGCGAGTTTCTGCGTTCGGCCCTGATCAATGCGAGCGGCCCGGTCGCCGTCTGCCAGGCCCCACTGGCGGCCGCGCTTTGCTTCATCGAGTGGATGGCGGCAGACCTGTCGGCCCTGCAGTGGACGGCGGGTCAGGCTTTCGACCTCAACGACAGCGGAGCCGGCTGCGCGGGAAACAGGGCACTTGGCGGCTATTTCGTCGGGATTGCTCACTATCAGCGCAACGAACTCGCCCAGGCAGAGGCCGCCTTGCTGCCTGCGCTGGAGCCGGCTTACGCCCCGCTGCTCGGCTACCGGAGCGAAATCTCGATCGCGCTCGCTGCGGTCTATCAGGCGCTCGGTCAGGCTGAGCGTGCGCGTGGCATCGTCGATGAACTGTGCCGACACCTGGAGCGCAACGAGGACTTGCCGGCACTTTTCCGCGCCCGCGCCTGCCAGGCCGACCTCGCACTGCGCCAAGGTCGGACAGCGGACGCCGCCAACTGGGCGCGCAGCTTCGACCCCGGTCCGGTGCAGTTCGCCTATCGTTTCTTCAATGCGCCGCATCTGACGCTGGCGCGCGTCTGGCTGGTGCAAAGGAGTAGCGAGAGCCTTGACCAGGCCGAGCAGCTTCTGCGTCTGCTGGAAGCGCAACTGACGGCCGGCAACAACACTCGTTTCCTGATCGAGGTGCTGGCGCTGCAAGCGCTGCTCGCGTCCTTGCGCGGGGATCAAGTGGCGACTGGCGAGCGGCTTGCCCGGGCGGTGGCGCTTGCCCAGCCAGGCGGCCTGATTCGAGTCTTCGTCGACCTCGGCCAGGACCTGGTCAGGCCGCTGAAGCGCCTCGAGGCGGCCAGTAATGCACCGCGTTATTTCGCGCAGATTCTGTCCGGACTCAACGACGATTTGCTGCTGAGCAGCGGCCGGCGTCAGCTCGGAGACGACCTGACGCGTCGCGAACTGCGCATCCTCAAGCTGTTGGCGCTGCGCTTGAGCAATGTCGAGATCTCCGAGGAACTGTGCATCTCGCGCGCAACGGTCAAGCGCCATACCCAGAACATCTACCGCAAGCTGTGCGCATCGAACCGGCGCGAGGCCGTCGCCCGCGCCAGCAGCCTCAAGCTGATCAGCGATCGTTGAGTCTGCGTCGGCGCTGATTGCAGCGCTTTTGCCGGTCGATTGGCGCGCGCCGAGAGGGCTACGCCCGGCGCCCTCCTCGAGCGCTGCGGCCGCTCAGCAGCTTTTCCTTGACCTGCGTCAGAGGCCTGCTCCCTGAGCAAGAAAATGGCCCATTTCATGGCCCGTTATCGCTCGTTTTTTGCCTTGTCGCTTCTTCTGCCGGTGGCATAATTGTTGATTATGAAGATTCCCGTCGGCAAAGCCTCTTTTGGAAAGGTTTCATGTCCATGCCATTAGGCAGGGTGATTGCCGTCGTCTCACAGAAGGGCGGAGCGGGAAAGACGACAGTGGCGATGCAGCTCGGCGGGGGCCTGCACGCCATCGGTGCTTCGGCGCTGCTCATCGATCTCGATCCGCAGGAGAGCGCTTTCCGCTGGGCCGAGTCGGCGTCCCTGATCGACGCCAAACTGCACTTGGACGTGCGCAAGATGTCTGGGCTCGAACTGATCAAGCACGTGGTCGAACTGCAAGGCGAGGCCGACTACATCGTGCTCGACACGCCACCGTCGATTGCCCATCCGTCGACCATGGCAGCCCTGGCTGTGGCGCATCTGGCCATCGTGCCGGCGGTGCCCAGTCCGACCGACCTGTGGTCTACGCTCGCCGTCGAGCGCCTGATTCTGAAGCGAATGGAGCAAAGTCACCGCCTGCACGGCTGCATCGTGCCCAACCGTGTGCAGAACACGGCGCTGGCCAGTGATGTCCTTGACCTGTTGCGTGAATTCACTCTGCCTATCCTTGACGTAGCGCTTACCCAGCGTAACGCGTATGCGCAGAGCGCGGTCGTCGGCGCGTCGGTCTTCCAGCTTGGTGCGAGCGCCGAAGCGGCGCAGGCGGAAGTGCGCAAGCTGGTTGCCGAAGTCCTCAAACAGTTGGGAGAAACCTGATGACCACCTCGGGAAACGATAGCGGCAACAAGGCCGCGTTGCGTGCCAGCCTGAAGAAGGAAGACGAATCCTTGGGTGAGCGCTTGGCGGCGAGCGATGTGCCGCTGCTTGTCCCGGCGGCCACGGAAGATGTGCCCGCTCCCATACCACCAGCCGAGGTGCCAGTCACTCCGCTCGGGCAGGCGAACGCTGCGCGGACAAGCGCTCAGCGTTCCGCTCCCGGCAAGCGCGGGGCCAAGGCCGTGGCTACCGGCAAGGCTGCGGCAAGCCGAGCGCCTGGAAACAAAGCGATTGACCCGGCAGCGACGGTCAAGGGCGAGAAGAAGGCGGCGCTGCCGGCCAAGGCGGGAAAAGCTGTGCAACCGGCCAAGACCGTTGCGGGCGACAAGAAGCCGGCGAAGTCCCGGCGGGCGGGCGAGCAAGTGGTCAGCACAGCGAAGGACAAGCGCGACAAGGTCGTCCGCTTGTCGGTTGAGATTTTCAAGAGCGAGGAAGCGGCAATCGAGGCTGCGCGCGCTGATCTGGTGAAGCTTGTCGGCTGGGCGGTGAGCCGCTCGGACATTCTGCGCGCCGGGGTTCGCCTGTTCGCCGAGCAGAAACTCGAACAAATGAAGGATGTGCTCGACGGGCTGCCCAGGATGGCTGCCGGGAAGGGAAAGAAGAAGAGTTGAGCCAGGCCCCGGAAGCGCGTGATCGGGCGGCGTCTGGTAGCGTTCGCCGCGACCCGCAGGCGGCCTGTCGGCCGCGCCGGCTGGAGGGGGAAAGAATGGCAAGCAGGAGAGCAGACAGGGTTCAGTAATCGCGCCGAGAACGGTCGGCGCGCTGGTTTTTTGTTGATCGATAGTGATAGTGCTCGACAGAGCAGTTAACCAAGGGAGGTCGTATGTTTAGCAGTCTGATGCCGCAACGCAAGGAATTTTTTGAACTTCTCGCCGCCCACGCGGAACAGGTGGTGGCCGGCGCGAATGCCACCTTGCGTCTGATCAATGGTTTGGGGGATAGCGGTGCAAACCTCGCGGCGCTCGTCGCGGAAGTCAATGAACACGAGCACAATGGCGACCAGATCAAGGCCAAGGTCATCGAGCGTCTGCACCAGTCCTTTACGACACCGATCAACCGCGACCAGATCCATGCGCTGATCAGCGACCTCGACATGACGCTGAACGTTCTGCAGAGCGTGGCCAACGCGCTGGGCATGTACAACATCACGCAGTCGACGGTCGAAGCGCGCGAAATGGCGGCGCTGAGTGCCGATGCCTGCATGCGCCTGAGCCGGGCAGTTGCCGCTCTGGCCGACAAGAATCGCGGCGAAGAAACCCTGAACCTGTGCAAAGAAATCGAGGAGATCGAATCGAAGGCCGACAAGGTTCAGCACAAGGCGATCACCGCGCTCTTCAAGGAGGGCGCCAACGTCTGGCAGACGATGAAGATGCGGGAATTCTATTCTCTGCAGGAAGCCGTGCTCGATGCCTGCCAGGACTCGGCGAAGATGATCGAAGAGATCCTGATCGAAAACTCCTGAGAGGTAGCCGAAAATGGAAGGCCTAAATATGAGCATCTGGACGCTGGCGCTGCTGATCGCAGTAGCGCTCGCGTTCGACTTCATGAACGGGTTTCATGATGGCGCGAACTCCATCTCGACGATCGTCGCGACCGGCGC